>JAGLOH010000113.1 GCA_023139025.1 Candidatus Heimdallarchaeota archaeon
TAAAGAAAATTGGTATGACAGCAGTATATGTGACTCATGATCAGGCAGAAGCTCTTGCAATTAGTGATAGAATTGCAGTTATGAATATTGGCTTTATTGAACAATATGGAACTCCTCTAGACGTTTTCACAGATCCTAAGACATTATTCGTTGCACAATTTGTTGGAAGTTCAAGTACAGTTTCAGGAAAAGTGATAAAAGCTAATGTTGTTGAGCTTGAGGGTGGTGATCAAATTTTAATCGCTACTAAAGACGCCCTACCATTAGATACAAAAGTTGACCTTGTTATCAGACCCGAGAATATTCTGTTAAATAAGGAATCTGAAAGAACTATTGAAATCGAAATCAACACAATCGAATATCTTGGAACTGAAGTAAAATTAACAGGATTATTAGAAGATGGTACAATTATTCTAGTAGATGTTATTGAACGTACTGAAGAATACGCTAAGTTGAAAGTAGGAGATAAAATTAAAGCTCATATAATTCCTGAAGAAATATTTGTCTTTGTTAAAGATAAGAGAGTATACTAATATTTTCTTCTTTTCTTCTTCTGATAGAATCTTTATATATGTCTATTTTTCCTTTTAATCGATTACTATGTTTGAGTATGAAGGAATCAAAATTCATTGGTTAGGGCATGATGCTTTTTTGATTAAAGCAAAGGGGAAAAATATCTATATTGATCCATATAAATTAGGTAAAACCGATTTACCTAAAGCTGATATGGTGATTAGTAGTCATGAACACTTTGATCATTGCAATCCTGAAGCAATCAACCAAGTCACAACAAGTGAAACAATCCTACTTGGTCCATCAATTGTTCAAGAGATATTTAAAGACAAAATTGCTCAGAAGAAAGAAGTGAAAGTGCTAAACCCGGGTGATTCTCTAGAAATAGAAGGAATTAAGATTTCTGCTATTGCTGCTTATAATATTCATAGGTTCAGAGATCCAGAAACAAAAACTCCTTTCCATCCAAAAGAATCTGGGCATATTGGTCCAATTTTGGATATTGATGGCATCACTGTTTATCATGCAGGAGATGCAGATAAAATTCCTGAGATGGATGGTTTAAAACCAACAATTGCTTTAGTACCTATTTCAGGAACATATGTGATGGATGTTGATGAAGCTGTTGAAGCAGCTAAGGCAATAGATGCTGAAATTACCATTCCTATGCACGTAGGGCGCGGAATAGGGGAACTTTCATTCATTGAAGAATTCAAGAGTAAATTACCTGACTTTAAAGTAATAACAATGGAAATAGAAGAAGATTAGAAATATTTCTATTCCTTTTTCTCTTCTTTTTTCTCTTCTTTTTTCTCGTATTCCCAAGGTAAAACTAGGTCTATTGTGTTATCAATTAAGAAAACCGCGATTTCCTGATTTGGATAACATCTGATGTCATCCCAGATTCCTAGAACTGTTCCATAATCTGGTGCTACAATGGTTTCTTTGATTCTACCAAAAATATCCCTAACTTCAAAAATTGGGATCCCTTTGTCAACGATTTCTCCAGCTTTGATAAGAGGAATAAAGAAACCAGAATGTGATGTTCTAATCAAAATCTCCCGCCACATTTTTTCATCTAACACTGGAAAATCAGTTATTTTTACTAAATCTCCTTCAATCATTCCAGTGTATTTTAATACATTCCAAACACCAATTTTAGCACTGGCTACAATATCTGTCTCTACATAACCAGAAGCTCCCAATTCAACGGTAAATCCTGGTTTCCGATATTTATTTACAAAGCTACCAGTGGTAGATCTATGCAGATTTTCCTTGAAATAATATTTAGGTGGTCCCTCCAACACTAAAGTAAAACCAAATGCTTCAACTAGTTTTTTTGTCTTGTCAAATAATTTTTGTGATTCTTCCTTCTGATTTTCATTTTTTTCATCGTAATATACTCTATCTAGGTAAGAGTATGGTAAAGAACGAATAGCATGACAATGGAGATCAATGAAATAATCTACTTGATCAAATATTTTTGCAAATTTGGTGTAAAACTTCTCCTGGATATTTGGATGTTTTTCTGGATCAAGATTTTCATCATAAAGGTCTACATACTTTAACTGGGGTTTCTTCTTGGGTTTTGGGTCTGGCCATAGTCTGTTGGGATCTGTACTCACATAAAGTGGTGTCCGAGTCATTACCAATAATCCTGCAGGATTCAACGATGGTATTATAATTAATGTTCCCTTAACTTGTGTAGGGTCTACTTCTTGAATTATTTCCTGAAGAGTTACCAAACCATGAAGTTCATTTCCATGAATGTTACCTGTTAAAAGGAAAGTAGGCCCTTCTTTTAAGCCTTCAATCAAGCAAATTGGTAATCTCTCTTTTGTCCCATGTGGATACTCCAACATGTCAATATGGCCAAAAACTTTCTCTCCCTTTTTACTATGAATATCAAAAACTTCCATTACAGTTCATCTTTTAACAAATCAAATAACTATTTAGATTTTTCTTATGAAAAGTTGAAAGAATGTTACAAATAATCCTGTTCTCTTTTCTTTTTATTCATATTCTTTCATTATTTGAAATGTTATTACATCATCAATCCAAGGCAGTTTTGCAATTGATTTTTCAACTAAACTGAAAGCTTTACCTATACTTCGCATCTTGATATTAATTAGTAAATCATATTGTCCTGTAATAAATGATACACTTTCAATTCCTTTTATTTTAGTTAATTCCTCAACTTTTATTGCAAATCCTTGTTTTGCTTTCGCTAAAAGGATACTTTTGGTTTCTGATAATGCTAAAGCGATAACTCCGATTAATATTAGAAATGAACCTGATAGTTTCAGCACAATATCAAGTACAAGATTTTCTCCACCAAAACCAAAAATATTCGGTAACCAAATACTAGCTATACCTATGATGGGAAATGTAGTTACAACACTAACGCTACTCAAAGCTTTGACAATAGACATCTTACCCATTGTAAGAGCTCTTGTGTAGAAAACAATTGATAGAAAAACCAATAACATTGAAATAATTACTGGTGTCAAAGCAATTTTCCAAGAATTGCTGACCTCAGAAAAACCTCCTTTTGAGAGTGCAGGAGCTGCTGCTACTACTTGACCAATAGTTATTATTAACATTGTCCAAATTCTTAAGTTGATGGAATCATAAAATTTGCCTTGCTTATCCTTGGTAGTCAAAGCTTTCTTTTGGAAGTAAATATAGAATGCTGAAAATAATGAAAATGGTCCCACAATCAAAAACACATTTAGTAAGAAATCAGTAAAGGAACCATCACTACCTATTCCTGAAACAGATGCAATTATCACACCAAAAGCTATCATAGCGATTGACTGAATTTCAACAATAACTGGCTTTTCTCTGTCAGAAATTGCATCTCCAATTAGTAGGTATATTAGCACAAATTGACTAAATGGCATTATCACAGATGATCCATTTTTACTCATTAGATAATAATAGAGAATTGTTGCCCCTGTTGCAAATATTCCTGCAAGTAATGTATAAATTGCTGTTTTTCCTGTTGGTAATTTTAGTTTCTGGAAGTTTCCATCTAACTTATATCCCAAGTTAAATTTTCTTCCAAGCCTTGTTCTACCTTTACCAGGTATATGGAGTGCTAATACAACTAAAAAAGTGACTATGAAACCTACAACCATTTCAAAAGCTCCAAAAACAAATGGATTTGTAATCATTTCAAAAATTACATAATCATCTACGACTACATAGATACTTGTGATTATTCCACTTGCTAATGCCAGTAAATAGAAAGTGCTCTTCTTCCTAAATCTACTTACTGGACGATTTTCTGGAGCTGGCATTTATTTCACTCTTTTAGAACTTCTTTCTCAATTACAGCTGTTTGTGTTTCTGAAATTCCTTCAATCATATGTATTTTTTCTGTAGTTACATGGAATAATTCTTCTAAATCTTCGACTAGAATTTTTACAACAATGTCATATTCACCAGTAACTACTGCAACATTAACAATATTGGGGATTTCTCTTAGAGCATTCACTACTTCTTGTGTTTTTCCTAAGTCCACAATGAAGAAAATATACGCTGAGACGGTCATAAACTATCATATATCTATCTGGAAATAAAATTTTCCACTTGTGTGAAAACTATTTCAAACAATTCTTAACTATAAGCAAATTTTTTTTAAGGGGAAGAACAGTATCAGTTTAGCATTGATGTGAATGGTAAATGCGTTTCACTGGTCTAAATCCTGAAGATAAGCTCATGGAAGAAATCCAACAATCTTACGACGAGGAAGATGAGGATATAGATGAGATTCTAGACCAGAAAAGTTTCACTGAATCAGATGTAAAGGAACTACAAGAACGAAATAGAATTCTTCTTGAAGCACTTAGAAAGGTTAAACTTCTAGTCGAAAGACTTCTTGTCCAAAATAGGGACCTTAAAAAAAGAGTTGAGGGCTTAGAAGAAGAATTCAAACAACAAAGCAAGAAAGGAGTAAAACTAGTCTCTGCAGCAAGATATTCAGAGATGCAGAATAATGCAACAGAACTTGCTCGTAGTTTACCCAAACTAATTAAATTAATCAAACTTCTCAATCAAGAAAATAAACTTGTAAAAGATAAATATGATACTTTAGAGAATGAATTTGAAGATTTAATTGATGAAAGAGATGGTTTAAAGGGTAAAATAATTCTACTTAACGAAGCTAATCAAGCTCAAGTTTTAACAGAATTAACTGAACTTTTCCCAACAGAAGCACTAGCTGCAAAAGCTGCTAAAGCTATGTCATCTCCTGAAAAACGCGAAGCTATAATTAGCAATGATATAGAACCTGATTCAAAAACCATTGCATTAGCAACAAGTGAATCTGTTACAAGTTTTGAAGAACAAGCTAAAACTGATCTGCTTACAGTATCTGGTTTTAGTAACGAACAAATTACAAAATTGGTCAATCTTGTAATGGAAATCAATGACAAAATAGAAAATCTTAGTGGAACCATGGTAGTACCAGGTCCTTCAAGAAGAAGGAGTAAAGTTGATCTTGACCTAAGTGATGCTATAACTGAAGGGGAGTTTGAAAAATCAGATGATCCTCCTGATAGACCCGATTTAGAAGAGGTTCTAGATGATATACTTATTTCTGGATAATGACTTTTAATTGTTTTAGAGGTGATATGAGATGTCTAACACAGAGAGTTTTGAATATGAAATTAATATGATTAAGAAAGCTAATTACAAATTTGAAGTAGATTTTGGTAAAAGTACAATCCCTAATCTTCTTCTAGATGAATCAGAGGAAATTCCAGGTGGAGAGGGTCTTGGACCAACGGCATCCATGCTTCTTGCCGCTGCAGTAGGGAATTGTCTATCCGCCTCTCTTATATTCTGTGTCACAAAGAAGAAGCTAGCTGTCACAAACTTGAAAACTAAAGTTAAGTTTACAAGAAAAAGAAACGAAGATGGTTTTTGGAGAATATCCAAAATAGATGTAAATTTACAACCTGAAGTTGAAAGCAAAGAAGCTGCTCAGTATATCAAGTGTGTAGATATTTTCAGAAATTACTGTATAGTAAGTGGAAGTATAGAAGCAGGAATTCAGATTAATGTAACAGTTGATGGAAAATAGAGAGAGTTTCAGCTCCCCGTTTTTATTGCATTACTCTCGTTTAATGTAGTGCATGAACATCATTAACTCTCAAATGAACATCTAGATGTCATCTAATATTACTTTTGTTTAAACACTAGATATCTTGCGAAATAAAAAACCTAGTTGAGGCAAAACCTTTAAAAAATATAATATTGAATCGCATAATACGCAAATAATACATGTAAAGTGAGAATAATGACTCCAAAAACAAGCGGAAATAGAGCTTCAAATGTTTATACAATAAATGTTCCTAAAAATTTCAAAGATGCAGTTTTGGAACAATCACAACAATTTGGGGGAGCTAGTCAGATTATAACGCTTTCTCTTGATGATTTAGCACTAAGAGTAAGAAAAATGAAAAGTCGAATTAACATCATAGAGGAACTTAATGACTATATCAAATTGGAAGTTCTTCTTATGAAACGCTATGAAGAAGAGTCAAAGAAAAAACGAGAAGCAAAACTTTCTTTTCGTTTAAAAGATCAAGTTAGTCAAGAAAGCTTGATGTCTATTAAGAAAAAAACAGGCTGGTCAACTTCTAAAACGGTCAGAATTTCTCTATTGTGGTATCTCTATGCAAATTTTGATGAATTTGTTGCTTCAGAAAACTTCGTACCTCTACTGAAGTGTTCGTTCTGTGGTTTTGTAACCCATGATCAAAGAGCCTTAGGAGTCCACATTCAAACACTACATGAGACTGTTTGTCCATATTGTGGGAAACATCATCCAATAACTGAGGATCACCATTGCAAACAGAAAGAAGCTGCTGCTTTACATTTTGACGAAACCCCTGTAAAACCAGATCAAACTACTATTGATCAGTTTACATCAGTTCCATTAGCTGATCTAGATTTAGATGAATCTAAGCTATTGCGCCAACTAGGTTTGAGTGATCTTGGTTCTTTAAAACCTTCTGATGAAGAATCAGAAGTTTCTGATTTATCTTCTATGTTACCTGACAAAGAAGTATTTGATGAATCTGAAGCACAATTAGAAACAATTAGTGACGAAGTTTCAAGAGTTGGTGGAACTCTTGTTGATCTTCCGGATGGTAGTTCTCTAAAGGATGTAGTTGAAGAAAGAAGGAAGACAAAGAAATCCAAAAAAGCTAAAGACGAAAAAATAGACCAATTACAGGACGAAATCTCTGAAATCCTTGAATCCTTGAAAGAAGATGGATTATTAGAGTGATTGATACAATAGCAACTATAAAATAAAAGTAACTGTACATAAACATGGTGTATCTCTAATGTCAAGTAATCTGAAAATACTTCTCTGTGAAGATGATGATGATATAGCTTTTCTCATCAAAATTAATATCTTGAAAGAATTTCCAGGAGCAGAAGTAGCAATTACCAAAACAAAAGAAGATACT
>JAGLOH010000114.1 GCA_023139025.1 Candidatus Heimdallarchaeota archaeon
AAATGGGTTTCTTATATCCTTCATACTCTTTATCCCACATTCTTCGACTGAAAATAGTATATTTTTCGTTGAAAGGCTCATAAACATCTTCATTTATCTCAAACAATTTCTTGTTCTTTTTTCTTTGTCTTTCGTTATCTTTGGACTGGAGTGTTTCTTTAGTAATTTTATTCTTGTTTTTCAGGACAACTTCTATAGCATCAAAAGGACAAGCATAGACACATTGTAAACAATTTATACAATTACTTTTGTTTATTTCAGCAATTGTTTTTTCAACTTTGATTGCAATTTTTCCTTTTTTATTTTGAGGACAAACTGAAACACATTCATGCTGGCATTTACTTGGAGTGCAGATTTCGACAACTACCTGAAGGTTCATCATGCAAATGGAAATATAGAATAAATATAAGTTTTGGTGAAAGAATGACTATTTAGCACCGTTTATACAAAAGTAGTCTTCACCACGTTTTTGAATTTTATTTTCATATATCAATTTTGATAAAATCATAAGAACAAGATTAACTGCACTATCTCTCCATTCAAAATCAGAATTTTCGAAAATTGCATTAATAAGCGCATCTAAAGTTGATTTTTCTTCTTGTATCAAGCGTAGAATGAATCCTTCATATTTCTTAAGATTCTTAAGATTGAAATTAATAGCTCCTTTCACATCTGTGATAATATCACGATGACCAGAAAGAGCATATTTTGGGTTTAGTTTTGATATCTTCTTTAAACTGCTTAGGAAATCCGAAAGAGCTTCATCATACTTACCAATTGTACTAATAATTCCTTTATGAAGAAGACTTCCTGAAAACAATACTCCTCGGGGATCATAATAGCCCAATTGACCTTTTGTATATCCTGGTATTTCCACAACTGTTAATTCCCACTTCTTTAAATCCAGTGGTTCATATGATCCCAAATAGATTTTCATGCCTTCCTTAAGATAGGAATTAAAAATTAAACCCTCTTCAGATAATTCTTTTGCAGTTTCTTCAGAAGCGAATAGTGGAATATCAAATTTCTCTTTAAGATTAAGTGCTTGATTACAATGGTCTACAAGATGATTTGTTAATAGAATACCTTCAATTTTATCTAAATTCTTTTCAACATACTTTTCAAGAACAGTAATAGCTTTGGTAGTATTTGAACCAGGATCAATAATATATTGTCTTTCGTTACCAACAACATAAATATTGCAAAGATTAAATGGAGTTCGTGTAGGAGCTGGGGTCTCAAACTTCAATATTTTGGGGAGCATTCTCATTTTGATAAATCTTGCATCTGTGGATTCTTTATCCAACTCTCTAGCAACATCTACAAGTTTTTTCTTTTCATTGTGGAATTTAGTAATGAAATTCACAACAATTGGATCAAAAAGACTTTTAATCTGGTTATATTTTCTTACAATTTTACTTGATTTGAACCACCAGTTTTTATCCTCCAAAACTATATCTTTCGAACGCATATATTCTGAATATTGGGATAGTTTTCCTTTTTCGAAGATTGAAGATGTTGGAACAATATAAAGGTAGTAATAGCTATCTAAGATGTCTTCGTTAACATTTACTTTATACCTTCCCCAAGGAATCATTGAACTGAAGAAGGTCATTAAATAAGCAGGATCCATTTTCAAGATTTTTTGTCGAACATCTGTCAATAAAGGTACAGAACTTAGCAATTCAGTATCTTGAATCAAATCCCTTTCTAAGAGAAGTCGTAAAGCTGTTACTTTGTCTGGTAGATTATCAGAAATATCACCATGCTTCTTTTCTAGTTCCTCAGCAATCTTAAAATCTTGAGCTGTGATTACAGAACCAATAGGCGTCCATGTATTAGGAAAAGCAGGCATTTTTATACCTCTTCTAACAAGATAAAAATGATATCTACCTCTAAAGATTCTAAAAACAAGGATAGCTATAGTTCTATACTCAGACATCTGGCGAAGTAAGTGGTGATTACTCATTATTTAACTTCTGTTGTCCATTAATGAGTAGTACTCAATTTACATACGCTCAACATCATGTGAAGCTGACTCAGCACGTCCAGCAGTAGTTATTTTAATAAATTCAGCATCAGCTTGCATCTGTTTAAGATTAGTTGCGCCACAATAGGAGATACCACTTCTGAGTCCTCCAACAAGTTGCTCAAGAACATCAGCTGCAGAACCACGATAAGGCACTACAGCTTCTACTCCTTCAGGAACTACACTCCCCATGTCTAACTCATCAAAGGAGCCTTTTTTCTCTCTGGCTTCTCTTCCTAAAGTAGCTCCTAGACTTGCCATTCCTCGAACGACTTTATAGCTTCTTCCAGATCTCAAAATGGTTGTTCCAGGACTCTCTTCTGTTCCAGCAAAAAGACCACCAATCATGACAGTTGAAGCTCCTGCTGCAATAGCCTTGGTCAAATCTCCTGAGTTGCGTACACCGCCGTCAGCGATTATTGGAACATCGAAGTCTTTTGCAACTTTAGCACAATCCATAATAGCAGTTAACTGAGGAACACCGCTACCAGTCACTATTCTTGTAATACAAATACTTCCAGGTCCTACACCTACCTTAACTGCATCACAACCAGCTTCAATGAGAGCTTTTGTTCCCTCACTAGTAGCCACATTACCTGCAATAATTTCTATATCACTAAAATTCTTTCGTATTGCTTTGACAGTATTAATAGCTAAATCAGAATGCCCATGAGCTATATCAATGACTAATGCATCAGCATCGGCATTGACAAGTTTTTCAGCCCTTTGCAGATAATCTCCACGAACACCTATTGCAGCTGCAACAAGCAATCTTCCTTTAGAATCTTTAGAAGAATCAGGTAAAACTTTACTTTTGATAATATCCTTAGAAGTGATTAATCCTTTTAAAAATCCTTTTTCATCTATCAGAGGTAACTTTTCTATTCTACTCTTTTGAAGATAATCCTTAGCAGATTCAATTGTTATATCGGGAGAAGCTGTAACCAAATCAGTAGACATTAAATCGGAGATTTTGGTCACCCCATCTTCTTCAAACATTATATCTCGAGTTGTAAGAATTCCTACTAGTTTATCAGAAGGATCTGTGACTAGAATTCCAGAAATCCCTTTGTCTTCCATCATAGCTCGAGCATCATCTAGAGTGTTTTCAGGTTTTAAACGATAAGGATGATCAATCCTAATCATCTCTGAACGTTTAACCTTGGTAACTTCAGAAACTTGATCCTCGACAGACATAAAACGATGAATGATTCCAATAGCTCCCATTTGAGCCATAACTATAGCCATCTTACTTTCTGTTACTGTATCCATGTTAGAACTTACAATGGGCACATTCAATTTTATATTTCGAGAAAGATAAGTAGAAGTTTCAACATCTTTTCTAGATGTAACAGAGGAGTGTTTTGGTACTAAAAGTACGTCATCAAAAGTCAATCCTTCACGCATAATCTCAATCCAATGAAAAAATCCATGTATATTTAAAAGGATTGTTTACAAAGATAGTTTTTTGAAGATAGTGTAAGTAAATATATCAAGAAAAATACTAGATAAGCAAATGCTTAGAAAGAAAAATCTTCTGAACAATCTTTTTATTCTATGAATTCAAACTAGTATGCCTGATCTGTGTGTATAAATCGGAGGAGTTGAATAAAATGAAATCAAGACTGTATCTCTCAGGATTAATAAAGAAGGTTTTATCTCCTTTATACAAACCACTATTATTTGTTTATTCAATTCCTGCTGCACAGAAACTAGGTATTCTAACGATTCTTCTGGGAATAGCTTCAATAACCTGTTTTATAGGGGCAATTGTGGTTGATGGGCTCATAATTTTTACATGGATAATTGCAACAATTGCTTGTAGTTCTGCCATGATCATAACATCAATAATTTGGCAAATAATAAGAAATAGGTCTAAGAGTTAAGATACATAGAAGGATTGTATATGAAGAATTTTTTAGAATATTGTAAGTAGAAATTAATAGTAAATATAGAGGAATAGTCTATCTAAAGAAGCGAAAAATATTTTGTAATGAGATTCCTGATTTTAGAACTGGTAAAAATAGAAAATTAGGAAACCTTTAGAAGTAATATTAATAGAGTAGAAACGAATATGTAAATTAACTTACTAATAAAACTAAACCGTTCCCACTTTTCAGATTCCTTAACTAAATGTTGTTTCTTTAAAATTGAACCGCATGTTTCACAAGAACCTTTTTTTGCTTGACTTCAATCTCACATAGAGGACACAAATAAATATCATTAAAAAGTAATTTTAGATCTGATCTCAGAGTTTTATTTTTCTTCACTATTTTCACTTATCCAACTAATAGATTTTGTCTTAAATTAAAACTATGAATCTAAATTATAAAAACAATACTATGCAAAATTAGAAAGAAAAGAAAAAACACAAATTTTAGTCTATTGTAACAAAGCGAAATATTCTGTGAATTTTCTAATATACTTCATTCCCCTTATTTTTAACTTACCTTTTAGGATTGCTGTAATAGGATTCACTTTTCCTACACCTAATCCTAGAAAAGTTGATCTAGTAGTAATCAGTACTCCATCAGTTCCTTCTGAAAGTTTCTTCAAATCACTCTTGGTATATTCAATTGGAGTAAAGGTGAGTTTTCCATCCTTAATGATAATTCTAACTGCAAATGGATCATCTTTTGCAACAAGGAAAACAGAGTAATCATCTTCAGAGTGATTTTTTGCAAATTCCTCATTTAGATTGAGATCTTTTAACATTGAATAGATGACACCTGAAAAACCTTTGTAAGGTTTCAAATCTTCATAGATGGGTAAAACCATTTCCATTGTTTTCTTAAATTTAACTAGAACATCGTCAATGATCTTCTCATCCATTGCAGTTGAAAGCATAAAACCAATAACTCCACGAGATATTCCATATAGTCCATTAATTGGCATAGCTATTCGCATATATTTTGAGAGATCCATGTAAGGTATAGTATTGAAAGAAATTTCTCTTTTATTTTGAGCTACTACATCTGGAAACTGAACATAAGTAATTGATTGATAACCGCCAACATAACAATCTACTCCAAGACCATCCATTATTTCTCGAAGACCTTTTCGCAGTCGATCACCAAGTTTTCCTAATCTTTCAACTTCCTTCTCATCATACATTTCAAGAGCAGCTATTCCTGCGGACATAACCATAGCATTACCACTGAATGTTCCAGAGTGCATAACAAAATTCTTCTTTGTTGGATTGAATTGTTCAATAAGATCTCTTCTACCTCCAAAAGCTCCTACTGGAAGACCTCCACCTATAGTTTTTCCAAGAGCTGTAAGATCAGGTTTTATACCATAGACTTTTTGCATTCCACCAGTCGATAATCTGAAAGTGATAACCTCATCAAATATGAGTAAGATATTATACTTTTCAGTTAATTCTCTCAAACCTTTAAGATAATCCTCATTTGCTAATACTCCACCAGCATATCCCAGAACAGGTTCGATAATTAATGCAGCAATTTTCTTATGATGTCTCTTCATCATTTTCTCTGCTGCATCCAAATCATTTACTGGAACAACATAAATATCTTTCAAAACTGCTTGTGGAATACCTTTTTCTACTCCAGGTTTAGGCATACCTTCATTTAGAAGAGCTGAATCAAAATTGACACTAACATAATCATGACTTCCATGATAGCTACCATCCATTACAATGAGACCATCTTTTCCAGTAAAGACTCTTGCTGCTCTTATTGCAAACATTGTAGCTTCTGTTCCAGAATTGCAGAATCGAATTTCCTCTATTGAAGGAACTCTCTCACATAGAATTTTGGCTAATTCATATTGACCTGATGTAGGTGCATTATGAGCAGTTCCTAATTCTGCTTGTTTCTGCAAAGTTTCAGTTATCTTAGGATGAGCATGACCATGAAGAAGGACAGTCATGTTATTTTGGACATCAATGTAACGATTTCCATCAACATCTATTAGATAAGTTCCTTCACCTTTAGTGACATAAAAGGGATAGGGGTAAAAATGAGTAATATTTCTTGTTCCTCCTCCTGGTAGCCATTTGACTGCTTCATCAAACAGCTCTTTAGATTTTGGAGTCATCTCTTCATATTGCTTAATTATATCAGCTTTTACTTGTTCTACATCTTGAGAGACCATGAAAATACATTCCAACGAGTTTTTAGATGAACGGAGATTAGTTAGCTATATTAAAAACTTTTATTCCTGTAGAAAAAAGATTAATCCTAAATAATTATATTGTAATCTTTTCGTTATAGAGTCATGTATATATACTAGAATTATCCACAATCCTCTTGATAATAATGAATCAAAATTATGGAATTCAACCGTTTGAGTTTGCAAAAAACAAAGCATCTGAAAGTTCGAATAAACTCTATAAATATATTATATTAACTACAGTTTTAGGAATATTTCTTGCTATGCTTTTTGTAATTGGGTATTTTGTTTATTTAGTAGACTTTGGATTTACTATTGAGTCTTTTGACCCAAACAATATTTACGCCACAGGAGAAGCAATTTTCAATAGCGGCATTTTAACAACAGGATTAATCTTAGTTATATTTGCAGGAATTTTTGGTATAGCATTAGTAGTTGTAATGATAATGAGTTATATTCAGTATTATAAACTAGGCTCTGCCTTCAGTAGACTACATGTTGCCGATCCAATTATTACAACTTCAAAGTATATTAGTTATGGTTTCTTTGGATATATTATAGCTATAGTTGCATCAATATTTATTCCAGGCATAGGAAGTACTATTGTTTCTATACTTGGTAATGTTTCATTAGCTGTTGCAGCATATCTAATTTACAGACTATTTTTAGAATACAGAACTCTAGGAAGATTCAAGAGAAAATCATCTTTCTATTTATTCTTAGGGCTGGCAATCAATGTAGTT
>JAGLOH010000115.1 GCA_023139025.1 Candidatus Heimdallarchaeota archaeon
GGATGCAGGAAATCTCTATACTGGTGAACAAGCAAGATTTATTCGAAAATCATTAGAAGTTCTGAGACTTTTTAGCTCCGTTGAACACAGAATATTATCTGCTGGTTTTGGTTTAGTTGATGAAAAAGATTTGCTTCCTCCTTATGATTGTTCCTTTACAAATAAAACAAAGAAAGATATTCAAATCATGTCTAGGAATTTATCTATACCAGATAAAGTTAAGAGAATTGCTAAAGAAGAATTTGAACTTGTTTATCTTGCTTTAGGGAAAGATTATCTAACAGCTGTTGGGGATGTAAATGTTTTTTCAGCTAGCTCTAGATTGGTTGTTCATTTCAATACTCAGTTAGAAACAGATGCTAAAAACATCCTTTCAATTAATCAGAAACTCTTTGTTGGTAGAAAACATGATCACCAGAATTTCAAAGTTCCAATTGGGGGATATATTCGTGCTAAAGGTTCATTATTATTGAATTATGCACTAGATTTGAAAGAAGAAAATAAAACTCCTAGAAGTTTAACTTTTAAAGAATGGTGGGATCATAAGAAATCACTCCTCTGAGTTGTTTTTTTGGGCTTTTATAGTGAATTCTCTATTTATTTAAGATGAATTAATGGCTTCTACAAGTGAAATTTCTCTTGTTATAAAGAATATCAAAAGAGTGCTTACAGATGAAGAAATCAAAGAAGTAGCTTCATCATGTAAGGGATTGAGATCCATTAATACTAGAGAAGAAGAAACAAGGGAAAAATATGTAGCAAACTACAAAAAATTCTATGGAGTTTATAAGAGAACCATCAAAGCTGTAGAAGAACTAACAGATGATCTCAGAAATAGTTTCCCAGGTACTAAAACACAAGTGAGGGAATTAGTTATATTGGGTCTTAGAACAAACAACAGGATTTAGGAGTTACAAGATATTTGCTTAACCCTGTGAAATATTCTTTCATAAAAACAATTGTCAATTGGATAAATAGCCCTGCAGCTCTAAAAATTAAGTCTACATATCAACCACGAACAAAGGGAAAAAAGGATACAGAAATTAAGAAGCATGATGTTCATACTGAATCTGGCAATCAGTCAGAGACTAAAATTATTACAGAACCAAAAGCAAAACCCAAAACAAAAATTATTGCTGAAAAACCTGAAATGAATGTAGTAATTGTTGATAAAAAATCTATCAAAGATACTTGGAAAATTAGTTTTACTATAGAAAATAATACCAGTTATCCCTTACAAAATCTTGAAATAAGAATTTACGATGAAAAGGATGATTCCATTCATGTCAGCTCTGTTTCAGGAGATTTAATTGAAGTTGCTAATGGTATAATCTACATACGTTTCATTCCTGCCTCCATGACAGGGGAATCTTATACAGCTAAATTTGTTTTTACTGTATCAGAAGTAGAAAATATTCAAGATGGACTAACTTTCTCAATCAAACAAGATTATCCAGCTAAAACTAAAATCGTTACCACTATTTTTGATTTCTAGATAGCTCTGTTCAATATCTTAATTGGTTGATTTTGGAAATAAGTTTAAAAAAGAGTAATATTCAAAACTCTTAATGAGTTCAAAGTTTGAGAAATTTGCCACCGTTTTAAACATTCAAGTTGGAGAAGGAGGTTTAGATATTCTACGTGTTCTTTATTATGAACCAGAAGGAGAAATAAAAGATACATTAGTATTATTACCTGGTTTTGGTAGTCTTCCAAGTGCTTGGGATGATGTGTTACTAGAGATGATGAAAGATCACAGAGTTTATGTCATAGAAACTAGAGAAAAACATACTGCTCAGTTAAGAAAAAAACCTGATTTTGGAGCGGAGCGTTTTGCTCGAGATATTGCTGAAGTCATTGATTATTTGATGTTAGAAGATTATCTTATGATTGCTTCAAGTTATGGAGCTGGTTTCACTTTACTTGCTATGAGTATGGGTATTCTTTCTCCTAGAACAATTTATATGGTTGGACCAGTTCTACGTTTGGAGGTTCCAGGTTACACTTGGCCTTTTGTCTACATCACAGTTCCTTTTGTTTGGAATTTCTTTATCAAACCTGTAGCAAAATTTATTATTAGATATATTTATCTCGATAGAACTCAAAAAGATCAAGCTAAGAAATATTGGGGCTATTTTGACAGCTACAATGCTAGAAGGGTTCGAAAAACCATGCTAACGCAAAGGAAATTCAGAATAACAGATGAACAACTAGCCGAAGTTAAAAACAAGTGTATATTCGTAGCTGCAGAAAAGGATAAAGCTCATGCTTCGACTATCACTCTAAATATTCACAAAGCTGTAAAAGATTCTGAATATTATGATTTAGAAACCAATATTGCTGCTCATAGTTTTCCTTTAGTTGAACTAATCAGGAAGTTAGAAAAACAATAGTATGGGCTTTCCTAAATACGACAGGCAGATATCTTTGAAGTAAGAGAAACGAAGAAAAAGCAATTTCGTTAGATGCTGATTCATTGGGGTTTTTAGTGGGGGGTATACTGGTTTCTAAATGAACGTTTAAATATCTATTTAGAGTAATGAAGTATTAGAATTTCAGAGTGTTACTATCATATTAATGTTGAGACCACTTGATATCAGATGAGACAAGGAGACTAATTGATGTTTGCTCCGTTTAGCATACGACATGAAAAAACGTTTGAAGACCCATTTATTGTAAGTCTTCTCGATTCTGTAGATCAAGAAAAATATTCATTGAATAGCTTTGCAAAAGCATGCATTGAACACTCTACCATAAATTTTGTCAATGCTGATTTGCAGGATTTATCTGTTGATGCAGCAATATGTACACGTGATTTTAGATCTCTACTAAAGCTAACAGAATCTTTAACCAGACCAGAATATTATCTCTACAGAGCTTATGCTTATTCAAGACTCCATATGACCAATAAAATTGTTAGTTTGAAATTACAATTTCAACAAAAATATAGCGAATCTTTAGAAACTCCCAGAAATGCATTTATTACAGCTAGTTTAGAATTTCTACTTCTTTATGGAGAACAAAATTATCCTATGGCTTTGACGGCTGTTGATGAAATAGATCATCACATTGCTACCTATGCTGATGAATTTGAAGGAAAACTTGCTACATTTCTAATATTCACATTAGCAGCTCAAGGTTTTCTATTAGTTAGTGATTTTGATAGAGTAGAAGACTTATCTAGACGAATTCTTCAGAGTGCTGTAAAACAGAGAGATCCTTATTTCCAATCTGTTGCATTAAACCTGATTACAACTGTTTTCATCAACAAAGGTGAATTTAAGAAAGCTCAGAAGATGCTCAATGCTGCTATCATTCCTACTGAAGAAACAGGATTAGCCGCTGATAGAGCAAGCTTGTTGAACAATTCAGCAAAATTAGAGTTAGCAAGAGGAGATTTTGAAAGATCAATCCGATTGCTCAGGCAAATTCACAAACTTGTTTCCAAGAATCCCAGAGCAAAAGCTGTAAGTGCAACAAATATCGCTGAATTATGTCTGCTTTTAGAAAGATATGAAGAAGCAAAAGAAATGCTTGATGTTGCTCTAAGACTTGAAGAAGAAATGGAATTAAATCTTATTCAACCTTATTTATTGTCTGCTTGGATCGCAATTGAAAGAGATAATTTTGAATTAGCGGAAACATCAATAAAACTATGTAAACAGAAGCTTGAAGAGGTCGGAGAAATACGTGTTAAACCGAATATATACTATTTTGAAGGTCTTCTATTTAAGAAAAAAGGAATGATTGATGAAGCAATACATTCATTTGAAATCTCAAATAAAGCAGCATCGGATTTGGATAACATTGAATTTCTTATTAAAGCTCAATTTGAATTAGCTGAATTACATCTTGATAGATTTAATAACACCAATGAACTAAATGATTATTCATCAGTTCTTAGTTATCTTAACAATCTCACATATCTATCAGAAGAACAATTTATTCCAAGACTATTATGTGATATCCAAATCTTGAAAGGATTATTACTGATACATGGTAACAAACAAGAAAAGGCTATAGAAGCTATATCTGAAGCATATGAATTAGCTAAGAAGTTTAATTATCCTAAAGTGCAGAGAGAAGCTCAAACCTTGTTAAAAGAAATCGATAAAGATAAGAAAATAGAGAAATTTGCTTCAATATTAGAGGATAAGGGCTTTCAACAATCTGATAGAATGTCTGAAACCCTAAAGAAATATCAAGGATTTAAATTTGTTAAAGCTCCTAAAGTTGTAGGTTCAAAACTTTATGGGATTGCTCTTGTAGATGCAGATTCAGCTGTTATGAAATATCGTTTTACAACTAAACATGAATACCAGACCGAAGCATCTTTAGTTCCGATGCTAGTTGCTGCAATTAATATTTTCTCCCAAAGTGTTCTTGAGGAAGATCTAGTTTTAAGTGAAGTTACACAACAAGGTCGAGACCTCCTTATTGATATGATTGGAGAGTATATCATAATAGCAATAACAGAGAAGATCACTTTCAATCTTAAAAACCAGTTTGAGAAATATGTTGGTACATTAAAAAAGTTTATTCCTAAAATAGAACCTCTTGGCTCAAAAGCTACTCATCAAGAAGTTTTAGATCGAATAACAAATGTTTATTTCCTTCAAGAAGGTATTCTTCAAGAAAGAACTAAAGAACAAAAAGTAGATTTAGAATCTAGTTTGAAAGAACTCGGAGATGTTATTGAACAAGTAGAAGTAGACTTACAAGCTCTTCTAGAACGTTCTGATATTGCTACAGAAATGGAAATAATTGAACAAGTAGATAATGAATTGAAACGAATAGACAACCTGATTCGCGTAAGAGATCCAAAGCTTTTAGCATATATAGAAACATATGGAATTCCAATAGCGAGAGATTTTGATGATACACTCGACCTCTTTGAAACAGAAACTGTGAATTTAGAAGCTGAAGAAGTACAGCTCCATGCAAAAGAAGTTGCAATGGACGGTTTCGAGCATGAATTTTCTCTGAAACAAGAAGATTTAGCTGAAATAGGTGTTCCTCTTGAAGATTTAGACCACGGAAGTGATCTAGATAAAGAACTCAAGGAAATTGAGGATGATTTAGAAGATATAGAAGAAGGGAAAATTGACACCTCAAGAGAAGTTGTGCTAGAAGCAGAAGAAGTAATCATTGAAACTATAGATTTAGATGTGAAAGCCGAATCATTTGGTATTCCTGAACCTCATAAAAAAGATGAAGAGGAAATAGAAGAAGAACCTCTAGAAGAAATTATCGCTGAAGATGATTTTGATGAGATTCCTGAACCAGAAGAAATTGCAGAGGAAGAAGAGGTTTCTGATGAAGCAAACAATATAACAATAAAAGAAGTGGAAGAATCTAGTGAGCTACAATCAAGTGTTGAATCAGCTCCGGAAAAGGAAATTGTAGAGTTAGAACCAGCTGAAACACTAGATGTTAATGAAATGGAAGAAACTGAAGTTGACGAATTACAACTAGATGCAGAAGAAGTTATTTTGGAAGCAGATGAAGTTACTTTTGGGTTTGAAGCTGAGGAGATTGTCACTGAAAGCGATGAAGAATCAGAAGATGAATCAGAAGAATCAGATGATGATAATTAATTTGAGAAGAATCAACAAAAATGTCTAAATTTTTCTCGAGTTTTTAAACAATTTTGATTATAATAGTTTGCTAGTAACATTTAGCAGGAAATTCATCTTGTGGAAACTTTCTATTGTAGAGTATGACAACTTTATTGATCCAAATACTGGGAAAAGTAGAGCTGAAGAAGTAGAAAGCTTTGAGATGAATTCCGTTGAAGAATTAGCAGATTTCTTGTTAAACATAAAGAAGGATTACAATAAAAATCCAGAGTTCTTTTGTCGTGCGTGTGGTTTCTGGACAAGCTATCAGCTGATTCTAGAAGATAAAAATCAAAGCATTGTAAGTATTAGAAATATTTTCGAACTGTTTTTGGACAATAGAGAGCTGGTGTGGGACAAAGCGAACATTTCTTTAAAACAGATAGAAAAAATACTAGCAAATGGAATTACTTAAGGCATTAGGATGTAAAAAACAGAATTTTCAAGAGAATAATGGGTGAGGAGTAAAATATATATACCTAACTTAGAAGACTAGCTTAAATCAATAAAGAGGAATAAAAAAATGAGTGACAAATGGATATGCACACTTTGTGGTTATGTTTATGATCCAGATCTGGGAGACCCTGATGCAGGAATCAATCCAGGAACAAAATGGGAAGATGTACCAGCTGATTGGGTCTGCCCTGAATGTGGTGCTGACAAATCTGATTTTGAGCTTTATGAGGATTAAATATTCCCTCCCTTCCTTTTAATTTATTTTTATCTTTTTCTTTTTCTTATCCTTATGATAGTTGTTAACCCAATTATCATTATAAATAAAATAATGAAGTTCGTCGCTGTTGTGCCAGTTGGAGTTTCCGTTGTTTCCACTATTTCTGTCAACTCATAGCCTGCCATTTCCATATACTCTCTTGCTAATGTCAAGTTATATTCATAAGGTTGCATTGCATTATTAAATCCAACACAAACTGGAGGTATTGGTGAAATTCCTAGGCTACCCAACCCATTACATATAACATCAACTATAACTTGTCTAGGTATTGCATGGCTGATAGCTTTTCTGATATATTTTGCAGCTTCAGCATTTCCATTTGGTGTTAATTCTCCCGTTCCAATAATAGGATGCCTTAAGTTTATTGCAATCTCTTGGTGTGATGGGTCATCTGCAGTTCTAGCTTCTATTCCAACTGTATCAAAATCATCAAAGGAGAGATAGTACTGAGTATCGACAA
>JAGLOH010000116.1 GCA_023139025.1 Candidatus Heimdallarchaeota archaeon
AATATCGCGGGACTTCAGAATTCCAATATAATTATTCCTAATAAGAAATTAAGAGAATTATTTACACATGGAGTAGTAGGGCAAAATGGTCTGATGATTCCAAATGCCTTTAGTATTGTAGCTACAATTGCCGCCTATTCTGAAGGTGATGAGTGGTTGGATCAAGTTATGGAATATGTTGAGAAAAACTTCCATTTCCTAAAAGCATATCTAGAAGAGTTTTTGCCAGATATTGAAATGATCAAACCAGAGGGAACATATCTTGCGTGGTTAGACTTTAGCAAATTAGGTTTGACTGATGAAGAAAGAAGAGAGTTTTTACTCAATAAAGCTAAAGTAGCTTTAGATGGAGGAACAATGTTTGGAGACGGAGGGGAAGGTTTTGAGAGAATCAATGTAGCTTGTCCAAGAACCATTCTAGAAGAATGTATGAATTGGATTTACAAAGCATTAAAAGAAGAAGTAAAAAAATAAAAAGCAAAAACTTAAAATTTTCTTTTTCTAAGTTTTTGAATAATTCCAATAGCTAACAAAACTGAAATTACTGGAAATAGATATTGACTAGTTTTAGTAGTTGGACATGTTTTTTCGTTAAGTAGCTTAAGTGCTTTAGACCATATTAATTCGATAATAGCTACACTTTCGGGAATATTCCTACCTTGATTGCAGAAGAAAATTACACCTATGGTACCTTTAAATTGAACACTTCCAAAGTATCCGTACCATGGACCACCATAATGTCCTTGCCTTCCATCTGCTTCAACAAACCATCCAAGTGCATACCTCCCGAATAGTGGAGTATGCATCAATTCAATAGAAGTTTCATTAAGAATGGAATTTCCAGCATATTCTCCTTGATTCATGTGAGCAATCATAAATTTAGACATATCATCTACTGTACTCCAATATCCTCCACCACCTGGATTAAATGAAGTATTTGTGTATTCGAGCTGAACATTTTCTCCTTGAACATTATCCCATTCATAAGGTGTTGTCAATTTTTCGGGTAAATACTCATTGATATCCATTTCTGTATCTAGCATTCCTAAAGGTGTAAGAATCGTTTCCGTGACAATTTGATGATAAGACTTGTTTGCTGCAAGTTCATATATGAATACACCTATGTCAGTTGCTGGATCTGAATATCCAGTAGTTGTACCAGGTTCCCAGGTGTTGAAGTTCTCAGTAGAATATAGAGAACCATTTACATTAAAAGACTCATAGATAATTCCAGGCCAAGAGTAAGAATTGTTCAATAAAACATCCCAGTAAATATTTGATCCTTTTATACCTGATTGATGTGCTAATAAATGCTTGATTGTAATAGTTGTGTTGGGGAATAGAGGATGTTTTATTTCAAAAGGTAAGTAATCATTGATATCATCGTTGATATTAATCACACCTTGTTCGTGAAGAGCAAGAGCAGCTGTTGCAGCAACTGTTTTTGAAATAGAATTAAGCAAGTAAACTCTGTCAGTTCCTAACTGCTCTCCATAACTTCTGGAGAAAAAGATTTCTGAACCATTAATCACACTAAATGCACAAGAAGGTACATGACCTGCAGCCATCTTTCCTTCAATTGCGGTATCAACAGCATCAGTAAAAAGATCAGCCGGTTCCCAAATACAATTAGCTGATGATTGAGTAGTACTAAGCAATAATAATATTCCCATTATTAAAAACGATAAAATTGTTTTTGGTTTTACTTTTATTATTTTAAATTGCATTAAATCACCTTTATTTAGGTATTTTGTTTAATAAAGAGATTTCATCATCAAAATATATAAAGTATAGCTCAATAAATAAATAGAAAAGTTTCACAACTCTTCAATAGAGATTTCAGTCTTTATCAGAAGGGAAAATGAGAGTTTGATACTTTCTTCTGATTTTTAGAACTTCTTATTCTATTTCCACATTGAAGTATTCTTCAACAATTTCCTTTAGATTATCTTTACTTACTCTAAAGTCGTCTACTATACTTCCATCTTCAAGCTTTATAACTCTGAAACCAATTCTAACTAAAGAGAGATCGTGAGTACTCATAAGAATAGTTGTGTTTTGAAATTGGTTAATTTCCATCAACAACGAAACAATATTTCGAGCTATCCTACTGTCAACATTAGCTGTTGGTTCATCAGTAAATAATAGAGGATTTCTTCTTGATAATGCTACTGCTAGAGCTGCCCTTTGAGTTTCTCCCCCAGAAAGCTCAACAGGATAGTGATTGACTTTATGTTTGATCTCGCAATCTTCCATGAGATACAAATCTGTTTCTTCTAGTCTGTTCTTTTTCTTACTAAATATCTTTGGAATAATAATATTATCTGCAACAGAGTACTGACTATATAAATTGTTCATCTGAGATATCATTGAAATATTATTAAATCTAAAATCTGAAACATTAGATCTCTTCATCTCTGAAATAACTGCACCATCAATGATTATAGATCCAGAATCAGGAGTTTCAACACCTGAGATAACATTCAACAAAGTAGTCTTTCCTGCACCGCTTTTACCAGCAATAACAACAAAATCACCTCTTCTAATACTGAAAGATATTTTGTGTAAGACATGTTGGACTTTGTTATCAAATGAGAAAGATTTAGATAATTTCTTAACTTCTATGATGTTAGGAAGAGTCTTCTTTGGAGGGAGGAATTCTTTTTCGAATAGAAAGCTTACTTGATCAAAAGTAATTTTTCTACCTTTCTCTTCTATTGGTTCTGAAATTGTTTCATCATCTTCATCATCATAGAAACTGTCAGATCTTCGGAGAACTTTATGAACTTCATTTTTTGAAATAGCTTGTGGGTTGTAAATAACTGCAAATTTCTTCGATGGATGCATACTGAATTCAGCTAAGGAGCTAATTCCTGTATCAGTGATAATTGACATTGGAATTCTAAGAAAATGAAATCTATCAAGTGTTGATTGAAGAGTTGAATCAATTGGTTTCAGAAGAAAGTCCAGCTCTGCTCGTTCTATATCTTGATTAATACCTACAAGTCTACCATCACGAAGTATATAGCTTTTGCGAAAAGCATTTCGAAAACGAAGATCATGAGTTACAACGAGAATTGTTGTCCCTAAATCTTTGTTTAATTCTTTGAATGTTTCAATCACAAGATTTGTATTATCTGTATCAAGTTGTCCTGTTGGTTCATCCGCCAGAATTATTTCTGGTTTTTGAGCTAATAGCGCACCAATACTTGTTCTAATTGCTTCTCCTCCTGAGATTTTTGTAACTTTTTTGTCACCTTGTTCCAAGATATTCAAATTCTTCATTATTTCTTTTGTTTCTTGTTTAGCTTTTTCTAACTCCCTTTTTCTCATCCTCATAGGTAGAAGAATGTGTTGTTTGACTGTCAGATGAGGGATCAAATTACTATTCAAATACTGATTAAGTATGCCTATTTTCCCAAATCTAAGGTTTTGCATCTCCCTCTCACTTAAATCATTCAGATTTTTTCCATGTAGTAAAACTGTTCCACTTGTGGGAGCTTCTAAACCTGAGAGTATTTTGATGAGAGTCGATTTTCCAGCTCCCGATGGTCCAACGATTGAAGCAATTTCTCCTTTTTTTACCTCTATATCTATTCCTCTGAGTGCAATTACACTTACTTCTGTAATTGGATCTGAGTAGATTTTCGCAAGATCATTACATATTATCATTTTATCACTCCATTTGTGTTGGTGCATATCTTCTGAATTCTCTTCTTAGATTCCAGTTTAAGCTCAAATACAATGTAAACGGTATTAGCAAAAAGAAAATAATGAGAGCCGTTACTGGATAAATAATTGTATATGTTGAATATGGTTCTGCCGCATATGATAATAATGAGAATAATCTATTCAACACTGAGAAACCTATAATGGCTCCAATACCTAATCCTGGAATTAGGGCTGCTAAACTGCATTCAGCTAATGTTAGATTGACAATCGTGTTTGCTTTTATGCCAATTTTCTTCATCAATTCATGCTTAATTACTCTTTTCTCTATTACTTTTGTAGCTGTTGTATAGCTTGAAAAAATAAAAATCACACACGCTACTCCCAAAGATAGAAAGATTTCGATAATAAAGATGTTATAGAGAGGAGTTGCTAGAGTTTCTCTAACATCCATGTAAGAAACCACTCTATTCTGACTCATTGTAAATAACAATTCCTTCATCTCGTCTACATCTTTTATATCCTCTAAACGAACTAGTAATACATCAGTTGTTAGCACCAAGCCTAAAATAAATGGTTCAACTATATCAAAACATTCACTAGATAACACAATAAGTGTATTATTTATTGCTCTATCTTTCTCATTGTGAAAAACTGGAAATAATTCAAAAGAGCTAATTATCGAAACATTGTATGAAACCACAATCCAATCAACTATTCTTGTTAGTAAGAGTTCTTCTCCAGGATAGATTTTAAATTTTTCAACAAAAGTATTCGAAAGAAAGATCGAATTATCATCCAATTTTGGTAAATCGGTCCAATTAAATCCTACAACATCCTGAGTTGGTTGATATGCCGTACTCAAAAAATCTGACGTATTGATAACTAATAATTGTACATTGGATAGAGCTCCAAAAATAATTGAATAAAGTCTTAAATGTGTGGAATTTTTCACTTTTACTAAGCTATTAATTTCTTCTTGACTTACATTTTCTGCTTCATACCAATTTGAAATCATTAGATCTGAACCGTTTTGAAATAGTGCTTGTTGAGTTAGTATTTCTTCCTTTGTTGATGGTATCACAACAGATGGGATGATAATTAGTATAACAAGTAAGAAGATCACAGTAATATTTTCAAAGTATCTGATGTCCTTGCTTATTTCTGCAAAAATGTAACTGAATTTGTTTTTTCTACTTTTCCAGAAGACATAACCTAGCAATCTCCATGCAATTGAAAGAACTTTTATAAAAATAGGCAGACCTCCCACTATCAGAAATAATGCACCTAGCATTGTTAGAATGAGATATGGAATATAATTTGAAACATTTTGTGTAAAAAACGCAATATATGTTCTATTGTAGAATATTTGAAAAAGCACTATTCCTAGAATAAGAAATGATAAATCTCTCCAAGGTAGTTTTTTGAAAAGATTTGATCCTTTTTTTGGATCCTTTTCATGTTTTCGTTTTGCAGATGCAATTGATATAATCTTAGGAATTGAAATAGTGATCAATACAGCAAAAACTATCAACATTTTTACAATTATGTTACTTAACATTAATTCCGTTTCTTGATTTGTAAATCTTAAGAAACCATCTATTTTAATAAGAGGAATTGCGGTTAGAACAGCAATTCCAAAGCTTACTAATGTTGCAGATATTGCTTCGACAATTCTTACAGAAAGATACAATTTAGCGATTTTTCCTCTTCTAATTCCCTTTTTCCTTAGAATGTCAACTTCTTGTTCGTAACTAGTTGAGAATAAATCTGAAGATTCAACTATCATGAAAATTGAGAGTAATAATGCAGGAAATGCAAAAATCAAAATTCTAGCCATGTTTTGCAAATAATAGTTGTTGAAAGATCCAAACAACCACAGCATCTCATTTGAGATAGTAATAGAAGAATAACTATCGAATGTAAAAGTAAATGTCTTGTTTACAATTGTCCTTTGTTCATCTAGTAGAATGATTCTGTCTTTCATTTTAAAATCTGCAAAGTCAAATTCAATATGAAAATATCCCCGAATCAGCAAATCAAATTTCTGACTAGAAGCAAATATTTGAAACAGATTGTCATTTATGGTAAGCAGAGCAGACATTCTTATTTTTCTGAAAAGATCATAAGGTTGTTCCTGATAGTCAGTAATTATTTTAAGTTCAGAAGATTTAGGTGGATCATAAAATCCTACTGCGGAAACTTCTACAGTGAAATTATCTGGAATTTCTTCATAAAGAAAAACTGATGATATTGTTAAATTGAAACTATCGTTGAGATTTAAGCTTAACCGATTTTTAACGGCGGTTGAAACAACAACTTCATTTGGATGTATAGGAGCTCTCCCTTCATTTAGAAGCATAGTAATAACGTCAGATGTATCATTTGGAAATGAAGCAATTAAATATTGAGTAGGTATTATCCCCGCAGCAATCTGTACAAAATATGAAGATTTAATAGATTCTGTGTATTTACCTAGCTCAAAATCTGAATAAATTTCTGCTATTTCTTCCTCTGCAAGTTCATGATAATAAGGCGTAAATCCTGAAGGAGTATCTTCTAGATGCTCTATTGTGGAAGTAAACTCTGCTGTAACCATTCGGTTATCTGATAAATCTTGAGATTTATAAAATGCATTAATCATTGCAGGTTGTTGTGATTCAGAAATAATAAGTATAGAATTTAACAGAAAACCTGTAATCAACAAGCTAAATATCGTAAGAATAGTTCTTTTTCTGTTGGTAAACCCTATAATTTTAAAAGTTTCAAAGATATTTCTAAAGTATCTCAAAAGATTTTTCCTTATTCTAATTCTTAATGGATGCTTTCCTACTTCTTCTGTGTCTATTAAGAACTTCTTAACTTTGGGAATTTTTCTTATTATGTAGTAGATAATGGACGATGTGATACCCACTAAAGCTACAATTAATAGAATGAAAAGTGTAGAATTTTGTGAGTACCAGTCTTGAAAAATATTAAAGATCTCTACATTGTCGAAGATTGGGTCTACTTTGACACTTACTGAAGAGATACTCATTAAGACCATTAGATTCTCTTGCCGATAATCAAATCCTTTTGGTCTTTCCACTAAACTTGAAGGAATTATCGAAACATATTGAAAAACAATAT
>JAGLOH010000117.1 GCA_023139025.1 Candidatus Heimdallarchaeota archaeon
TCAGCTTTAGGTTTTTCCTTAACTTCAGCTCTAATATCTGTATATTTCTGTTTTAAGGCGTTTTTTTGAATTTCGAATATTTCTTTTGCACCTTTGACAGCCAGATCTAAGCTTTCTTCAAATTGATCTAGAGTGAAAATTCCATCTAGTTGAAGTAAAGAAATTTCATCTAAAGTAGGTGCATATGCTACAGGCATATCACCCGAACCCTTTTGGTCTTCTAAATCATATAAATCTAGAACAACTTTATCATTAATTAATCCCGCAGCTACTGAGGAAACTATACCTCTCATTGGAACTCCAGCATCAGCTAGAGCAACAGAAGCAGCTATTAAACTGGCACAACGAGTACCACCATCAGCTTGAAGTACTTGCATATATACATCTATAGCTGTTCTTGGATATTTTTCTGTTAGAACAACTGAAGATAAGGAATTTGCAAGAACCATAGAAATTTCCTTTTCTCTCCTTGAGGGGGCTGGGCTTTTTCTGTCATTGACTGAAAAAGTTGACATTCGATAAAAGCATTGAATTAATGCTCTATCTGGTAATGCTCTGTGTTTTGGATGCAGTTCTCTAGGTCCATAGACCGCAGCAATAATAATGTTCTTTCCCATGCGAATTTCTGCGGAACCATCTGCATTCTTTAATACACCAATTTTAATACTTAAGGGGCGTAATTCGTCTAAATCTCGTCCATCTACTCTTTTTCCTTTTTCATCGATTAGCTGGACTGTTCCATCTCCTGCCATAATATCACTTCTCATTTTCTGTTTGACCGTTAGATAGCATATCGCGTATTCTGTCAGTTAATCCCTGTGTATGTGCTTCTAACTCTATTTTTGTAATTGATTCAATGGCCTTTATTTCATCTTCAGGCTTCTTTCCATGAATCCAAATTCTTCCATTTTGACCAGTTATAATTTGTGTTCTTGTAAGTCTTTTAACCATATTGATCATAGTACCCTTCTTTCCAATAACTCTAGGAATATGTGCTGCTTCAATCTCTATCACTCTTCCCCCTCTTAATTTTCCTAGTCCTCTCTCGTTTGTGAGTAATGAAGGATCTCTGGTTCTGTCAAAACTTGCAATTTTTGTTAGGATAATATCCCCAATATCGAATATTTTTCTGGTATCATCCTTTACTGGATCAAATCGTTTCTCTGTTGCATTATTGGCTAGTAATACCGCCGAATAAGGGGCGCCAACATCAACAATCCAATTAGTTAATCCAACTTCAATTATCTTACCGATTACTAGATCACCGGGTCTAGGGATATATTTACCTTTCAGAGATTTTACCTGAATAAGCTCTCCTTTATCTTGAAAAAGACCTAAAAGTGTAGAGTAGTAGACGTTTCCCTTTCTTATGACGCCTTCGCCATATTTGAAATTACCTTCTGCTAGTAAATCACCTGGAATAACTATTTCATGATTCTTTACTTTAATAACGGACATTATTAATCACAATCTTTGTTATTTATTCAGCAAGTCTTTCTAATATTTTGACTTGCGCTTTTCCTTTAGTTCGCGAAGTTACTTGTTCCAAGAAATCTGCTTGAGTTCCAGATGGTATTTGGGTTACCATGGCTAAACTACCATCTGATAACCATTCTTCTTGAATTAAATTGCCTGCAGATAGTACAAAACCATAAAGTGGTCCAGTATAATTTGGAGGTATTTTTATTGCTAATTTAACTGATTCCAGTCGAATAGGCATAATAGGTTTTAGTTGGTTGATAATTTCTAAAGCTTGATTTTTTGCTTCTTCCTTGTAATCAATATTAACTCCCAAATCAAGAATGGCCTTTTCTATCCTATCCTTGGGGATAGGAACATTTTCTCGTGGATTTATACAGTGAATATGAATGAAGGCAACAATTTCAATTCTCTTTTCTTTAAGAATTTCATTTCTCTGGTCAGCAGTTAATTGAAGTTTACCTTCTTTCAGAATTTTAACTGCAATTTCTCTTTCTGTCAACCCTTCAAAAGAAACTTCTAAATCATCTTTTGTTGCTTTAACTCCCCGCGATAAATTTTCATATACATCAAATACTTCAAATATATCGTCTATTTCAACCTCTTCCCCTTGTAATAACTTCCAAGCAGGTTCAGGATTGACAAGCAATTCATATCGCCTCCCATGTTTTTCAAAACGAACAATAGATTTTCCTCGTAAATCTATTCGTCTATCTATTGTAACACCTCTAAAATCTTTGCTCATTTTTACCACTCTCGTGCAACATACTAACTTCGCTAATTTTGAGAACATTAAAAGCCAGATTTATAAGATTTTTCAAGATTGAGAACTTAATAAGAAAGAAAAAACAAAGATTACATGGAGGACAATTATGCCAAATATCTTGATAACGGGATATCCAAGAGTAGGAAAAACCACCTTGATTAATAGAATTGTAGAAACAACAAAAAAAGAAGTTGTTGGATTTGTTACTAGTGAGATTAAGCTAAACAATAGAAGAGTAGGGTTTAATATTGAAACATTTTCAGGTCTTAAGCTACCTTTAGCCTCAAAGGAAAATCGACAAAGTTTGTATCGTGTAGCCAGCTATGGTGTTTATCTGGAAAATGTTGACACAATTGTTGATCAAGTCAAACAGGATATGGAAGAGTTTAGCTATGATTGGATTATATTGGATGAAATCGGAAAAATGGAACTTTTTTCCACTAAATTCAAACAATTCGTTGAGAAGTGTTTAGAACAGAAATGTGTTTTAGGTACAATTATGATGAGAGATAATGATTTCACTAGTAAAACTAAAAATAGATTAGATACAATTGTTTATCAGCTCACAGAAAAAAATAGATCTCAAGCTGAAAAAGACATTATTAAGTTGATGATTTAAATGCCAGAAGGTCCAGAAGTTGAATGCACAAGATTTTCTCTAAGAAAGTTTGAAGGTAAGAAAATATTGAAAATAGAATTAACTAAACTTTCACAAAAATATAAAAAATATGAAGGAAAGCAAAAAATATTCGACGTATTTATTGGAAAAACAATAACAGAAATTGAAAGAAGGGGGAAATTTCTTATTTGGAATTTTGATTTCTCTAAAGTCATTCTTAATCATTTAGGAATGTCTGGACATTGGATTATCTCTGAAGGAGCAGATGTTCCAACTCAGATTATTCACCCTAAGATAAAAATTCTATTTAAAAATGAAAATAAGATTGCTGTTTTTGAAGATGCAAGAAATTTTGGACAGTTCAGAATTTATGATACCTATCAAGATGTAATAAATTATTTACCCATTAGAAATTTAGGTTCTGATGGACTGAAAGTTCCTTTCCCCCAAGAAGCATTTGCTGAAAAGCTTAAACTGAAAAAAAATGCAAACAAAGAAATTGGAAGAATTCTTCTTGATCAAACTTTAATCTCAGGAATAGGAAACATCTACAAATCAGAATCTTTAGCATTAGCGAAAATAAACCCTTTAAGATTAGTAAAAAAACTCAAACCTAAAGAAATAGAAAGGTTAGGAGCCTCAATTTCAATTATTCTTCACAAAGCTGTTGATTCCATGGGAAGTTCAATACAATCATTTAGAACATCTACTGGAGAAGAAGGTTCCGCTCAGAAATGGCATAAGGTGTATGCAAAAGCAGGGATTGATTGTGAAAGCTGTGGTAATAAAATCATAAGGATTGTACAAGATAAAAGAAGTACCTTCTATTGCGAAAAATGTCAAGTTTAGGAATTTGTTAAGCTGAGTGCAAAAAAGATATAATTAGGATTTTCTTTTTTTCTTTATGGATCTACAGGAACTTATTAACAAGATCGCTCATGAATTATCTGGAGAAAAAACAAAACGAATGACTAGTTTCTTGAGCTTGTATCATCGAATTCAAGCTAGTAAGGAATTTCATACAGCTGCTGAATTTCTACAGAAAGAACTAATAAAGCTTGGAGATGAAAATTCGTATATACACGGATACATAGCAGACGGTACAAAGCGATATTCTGAATGGGAAACACCAATTTCTTGGGATATTGAGGATGGGTCATTATATCTTGTTGAACCCATCAAAAAGGTACTTTGTCGCTTTTCAGAAGTTCCTAAGAGCATTTGTACTCATTCAAAATCAGTAAATCTAACTTCTGAAGTAGTTCATGTTGGAGCAGGTAAAGAAGAAGATTTTGAAAACATAGATGTAAAGGGAAAAGTTGTTTTAACATCTGCAAGCCCAAGAACAATGATTGAAAGACTAGCAAAACATGGATCTATCGGTGTTATTGCGTATCCTTCTGAACAAAGAGCTCAGGGACATCAAGAAATGATACAATATGTAGGTTTATGGCCTAATGCAGAAAATGTTGAAAAGTCAACATTTGGATTTTCTCTTTCCAGAAAACAAGCCTTGGAACTCATTGATTTCCTGAATAAGGGAAAGAAAGTTATGATAAGGGGGGAAATCAAAGCTGAACTATATGAAGGAAAAATGCACGTATTATCCACTAAAATTGAGGGAAGCAAGTATCCAGAAGAAGAAATTATAATCATTGCCCACATCTGTCATCCAGCTCCTTCAGCAAATGATAATGCATCAGGAAGTGCATTATTGTTTGAGATATATAGAACAATTAAAGCATTAATTGAAAAGAAAGAGATTGACCATCCTGAACGTACGATCAGATTCTTATGGGTACCAGAATTTAGTGGAACCATCCCTTGGATTGTAGAACAAGAAAAAAGAGAAAATTTCAAACCAATTTTCTGTATAAATCTAGATATGGTTGGAGAACATCCTTCTCTCGTAGGTTTTCCTTTTACTGTAAATAAAACAAGCATTTCGACACCATCGTTTCTTAATGATTTAATATCAGAGTGCATAGAAAATGTCAAAGACAATCCTCTAATTATAGAACAAGGAGGATGGCAGTTTCCTTGGAATTATAGAATTAAACCCTTTGCAGGTGGTTCAGACCATTTGTTGTTTAATGATGCACCTCTAAGAATTCCCTCAGTTATGTTTGGTCATCCCGATACTTTTCATCACACAAATCTTGATACAATTGAAAAAGTAGACCCAACAACATTGAAGAGAGTAGGAGCTGTTGCAACAAGTACAATTATTTCTTGTTGCTATAAGGACAAATTTTCAGAAGAAATGCAAGGTATTTTTCTTAAAGGATTAGAAAGAAGGAAGGGTTCATTCCTCAATATGATATTAAAGGAAATAAAACTGGTGAACAATCTAGATAAGGAAGAAAAGGAAGAAAGAGAATATCTGATTCAGTATGTTCATCTACCGTATTTGAAGTATGAAAGAAGGGGCTTGCAATCGATTGAAGATCTATTTGGTAGTTTGAATACAGAAATAAGCGATTTACAAAGAAATGGTCTAAATCATTTTGAAAGTTCAATTCTTACCTTAACGAGAGAATTAGCAGGCGAAATAATAAGCAAAACAACTCAACAACTACTAGATAAGATACCAAAACGATTGTGGAAAGGACCATTTAATGCTAATATAATTTACAAATCTATGAGTAATCTAGATTCGTTAAAAGATGAATTAAAACTCTCTGAAAATCAGATTATGAATATTAAAGAACTATCGCAAAGCATGATGGCAAATTATGGGGGATTAATGTTTGACACAATTAATCTCATTGATGATGAAAGAAGTGTTTTAGAAATTGTATTATATCTAAGCTTAGTGGAGTGGAAAATTATTGATATAAAAATTGTTGGAAGTTTTATAGAACTGATGGAAAAATTGGAGGTTATAAGTTTTTAACTATTAAATTTGTGAAGACTGTTTTTAGCCTTCAAGTATCAATTAACGTTAAAACGACCTTAGTTGGAACTTCCTACCTTTAGCAATGGTTTTATATGTATAAAAACAAAAGTAACTTGTAGATTTAAGATGGCAAAAGATGAAGTAAAATCATTGGTGAATTCTGTCAATATGGTAAAAAATATGGTTGAGAGCATAGTTTCAGCTGTCCAAGAAAGATTCAAAGATTATGATAATGTTGTTGTATCTCTAAAAGAAAAAATAGAGAATTTAGAGAATAAAATATCTGTACTTGAGCAATCAGGAGTTCCAGCAGGAGCACCTAGTTCTCCAGATCAAGTTTCTCGACTAGAAAAAAGATTAGATGGTCTCAATGAAAGAATTCTTTTGATTGAAGCAGCTAGAAGTGTGCAACAAGAGACAGTAGTTGAGCCAGCTGACGTTCAAGCTCTAAAAGACATTGCTGAAAAAGAAACAAAACCTGATTCTGTCATTGAAATGCCTACAGCACCCATAACTCCACCACCTACACCAGAGGTTATAACCTCAACACCAGAACCTGATGTTGAAAAACAATCTGCACCTCCAACGGTTGAAGCTCCACCAATACCTACGCCTGCACCTCCATCTCCAATTCGTAGTACTCCAGAACCTGCAGCCATTCCTGCAAAACCTGAGATTCCAACACCCGCAGCATTTCCTAAACCTGCGACTCAAGTCACTGAACCTGCTGAAAGAGATGTGAGCCCAATTTCTAAAGAAGTATCGGGAAGCATACCAATGCCTCCTCCATCACAAGATGATTCATCTACACTGCAGCCACAAGCTGTACAACCTCCAGTACCAAAGGCAGATGATGTAGAAGCTGTAGCTCCAGAAGAGAAAAAATCAGCAGAACTATTTGGAGAGGCTGTAAGCGGAGACAAAGCTGAACTTCTAAAAGCTTTGAAGAAATTGGAAGATTTGTAAACCTAATATACAGTAAATTTCATATAGCGTTTATTGATTTTTGCTTAATGGTTCCTACCATAGCAC
>JAGLOH010000118.1 GCA_023139025.1 Candidatus Heimdallarchaeota archaeon
ATGTACTATGCAACCTTTGCAGCAATTGATTACATTATTACCTTTCTACTTGATCTTCAACGGTATTTGTTTAATAAGGATGTAAAAATAGAAACAAATAGAGAGATCCTGGACTTTTCTGATCCTGAAAAATTATTAGATTCATTGGAAAATCTTCTTAAAAAAAGCGATTTGTATATCGCTGATCTAGAATTCCACATTGAAAAGGGTTTTTTCAATATAAATGACAATCCTTTAACAGACAATGATGTTAGTGAAACAATCTACGAGCTTGAAGTTACTAAAGTTTTCATAAGGGGTTTAAGATCTGCATATAGTATAATCGTAAAAGAAAACACAACAGAGATTCAGAAAATTGAAAAAAATGTTATGCCTGAGTTGTGGAAATATTTAGATAAATATAAACATCTAATGGAAGATGAGGATTTCATTAAAAGTCAAATGGCTGATGGAATAGCTGGAATGCTTGAAGAGATCATCTACTTTGGAGGACTTATTGCTGTTTATACAGATGACTTTTCAAATATAGATAGATTGGAACGAGAATATGCTTACTTCTTTTCTAAAGAAGGTATGAAGAGGTATCCTAAACTTAATGGACTATATGTTACTTTCGTGACAACACTGGCTTCTAGAAAAGAAGAATTTTCAAAACTTGAAGGGTATGCATATAAGCTTCTAAGCCTATCTAAAGGCTCGTTCTATGAACCAAGGAATTCTTTTGCATTTTCCTTAGCAGGTAATCTAATTTTAGCTATTAGGAAAGAAATAACTAATGAGGAATTTACAAGGAGAATGAAAGAACTTCATGAAAGTTTTTACTTATCATTTACACCTAAACTAAATTCTGAGATAGAGATATATCTTACAAATATCTATTTGGCTCTTAACAATGAAGAAGCTTCATATGATATGAAACGATTATTATTACTTGAATACTTTGATCCTTATTCTATTTTTATTCCAGAATTAGGAAAATTCGCCGAAATGAATTCTGTTGGTGATATAATCTACCTTCCTTTCAATTTACAAAGTGATTATTTAGCAGATGCAGATATCGAGGTTATGGAACCAGCTATTCAAAAAACAGATGAAACTGAAGCCCCTACAGATTTAACTGAAACATCAACTGATTAGTCAGTGGATTTAATTCAACAGCTTCTATTTTCTTTTTCGTAATAAGAGATAAGTAATAACTGCCAATATTATTTGAAATCCTCCAAGAATAGCTACTAGAATAATTATTTCACCAATATCCAATGTTTGAAAGATTCCAGGTTGTGTTGTTTCAGTTATAGGACCTGAGAGTTTTCTGTAAAACACATCATAGTCAGAACCAGATCCTAGGAAGTCCATTGCATCTTGCCAGATAATGTGTACTGCGCCAGCTGTATCTGTTTTCACAATGGGGTTATAGGAATTATCATCATTTTCTGTTGAAACTACTAATTCTTGAGACCAAGTCCTAGAAGTTCCATCCTTTATCCTATACATCACATCATAATCGCTGCCTGAACTGCCATGAGGGCTTGAGTCTTGCCAAACACAGTGTACATCTCCAAATCGGTCTACAGTAAGTGAAGGGCGAGAACTTGATAAAATACACATATCTGAAACAACTTCGATATTTGTCCAAGTATCTAAATTAGGAGAATACATACAATAGAAAATGTCTATATCAGTTCCGGAATCTAAGATATCAGAGTAATCATTCCAAACAGCATGAACTCTACCATTGTCTTCACATTCAATATAGACATACTCACTATGTAAATCTGATGACCAAGAAAGAACTTCAGTAGTTAACCAATCACCAGAAGGTTTCTTTCTTTTGAAAAAAATATCTGAATCAACACCACTGAGATCATAGTTAGAATTGTCTCTCCAAGCAACAAAAATGTGCTCATCTTCTGTCACACATAACTGTGGCAATCCTGAAAAATCATCACTTTCTGTGGAAACAACTTCAGCTACACCCCACGAAGAGGAAGACGCATGCCATTTCTTATAGAAGATATCTGCATCTGCTCCGCTCCCACCATAAACAGTTCCATCGTACCATACAACATGAAGGTTTCCCTCGCCATCACAATCTATTTTTGGATAAACAGAAAATCCTGTGCTCTCCGTAGATATTATTTCTACACTTGTCCAGCTACTACTATCAGCAGCTTTCATTGAGTAGCATACATCTGGATCACTTCCAGCTGTTCCATAATAGTTTGTGTCGTCGTTCCAAACCACGTGAATGTTGTCATCTTTATCAATAGCAATTGATGGCCTTTCTGCTACAACCGTACTATCTGGTGAAACTAACTCCATTGACGACCACGTTTCTGTCAAAGCATCCCACATAGCATAATAGATCATATATCCTCCAGTATTGTCATCCCAAACAGCATGCAAATTATTAGATGAATCAATTGCTAAGTCCGGATAATGAGAAGATAAGGTACTTTCAATGCTAATCACTTCGATTTCATCCCAGGACCATCCCGATCTATCAATTGCATAAACTGTTGGATTTCTAAATGAGGTAAACATGATAATACATAATAAGAAAACAAAACAGAAATGTAGAACAGCTCTTTTTTTCAAGAAAGACACCAATAAAAAGTAGAACTCTTAAGTCTAAAAATCTTCCTTAAGAAGAATCAAAGTCATTTTTTTACGCTTAGGTGAATATTTCGTTAGCCCAGTTTTCAAGCCTTTTGGCCTTTTCTTGTTCCATATATCTTCCTGTTTTGACCATTTCTGGAAAATCCAACCAAATAGGAGATGATTTTAACCTACTTCTAAATGATTCTATTTTCTTACTTGCTGAATAGGAGGATCCTTTGAAAGCATAACAGATAATAACATCTTCAATTTGTCTGAAAATAAGCAGATAATTTTGATGCTCTATTCTTTTTAGAGAACCTTTTGTGGAAAATACTTCTTGAATGATATTGTTTATTGCAGACAAAAATCCTGAGAAAAGAATCTGATCGACTTGATCTTCATCACCGAATTGATAAGAGAAAAAAGGAATGCCATTCTCATCAAGAATCATCAGCACAACAGGAGTGTCATTTTCTATCTCTTCTAAATCAAAGGTAGCTCTATTTATCATATTTAGAATTAACTTATCAACTTGTGAAGCCTTTATTCTATCTGCAAGACTTGCATTTTCTTCGATGATATTTTTCCAACCAGCATACTCAGTTAATATTGCGTCATGATCACTTGAAATCTTTCTTGCTAAATTCTCCAAATTCTGACCTTCAGCAATGAGTTGTGCTTGAGACAAAAAACCTGTTGCTTTGTCAATATCTGCATCTACCAATGCAAGCCTCCCTTTTAGCCAATACACTTCAGCTAGAAGAGATCTTGAAATCTGTTCCTTTGCTATTTCAAGCAATTTATCTGATATTTCTTTTAAATCTTTCAGAATTTCGGGATTGTTAGTGAACCTTAATTCATAGAGCAAAATTTCACAAAGATTCAACATCGCATGGATATTGATTTCTTGATAGACAAGATTCTTGCTTATAATATATTCCAGAATTTCTTGAGATTTACCTAAACTTGAAAATCTATTTGTTTTTCTATGAAATACAGCTTCGGACAATTGAGCATAATAGTATATCATAGTATCCTGTTGATCTTTTGATACTTTTCTAGATATGTCAAGATGCTCTTTAGCTTCAAAGAAATTGTCTTTACTTAATAGAATATTAATCAAATAATAAAGGGATTCAACAACTGTAAATTTGAAATTTATTTCAAGAGCTCTTTCTAAACTCTTTGTGAAATTCTCAAAGGAATTATCATAATCTCCTTTACTATAATAGACTATTCCTATATTGTTGTAAGTAATAGCCATACCATAATTATTACCTATTTCTTGGTGGAGAAGAAGTGCGGTTTCGAAAAATTGTAAAGCTTGAACAAAATCTCCCTTTAGCCTGTGAATCTCTCCTAATCCAACTAATGAATTTGACATTATACTATGGTCATTTAGCTTTCTTCCGATATCTAAACTCTCATCAAGAATCTCATGTGACTCATCCAATTTTCCCTGGTATGTTAGAATTTTTCCCTTACGAAATAAGCTTCTTGCATAAAGAACATCATTGTCAATCTCTTCAGAAAGATTCAAGCTTTTATTGATATACTCAACTGATCTTTTCAAATCAGTGAAACAATAAATACAACTTTTGTGAAATTGAATTTGTGTTTCAATTTCTTTTATAACAGATATTTCTTTACTGATAATTGCGTTTTTTGCGTAATTCTCTACTCTTTCAATCATTAAAAGACTTTCTTCAAATTTACCTAACATCCAGAGAGATTCAATAATTACAAAGTAGAGATCATATTTCTGAGTGAAGGAGATTAGCATTTCTCCAAATAGATTTAGCGTGTGCTGAGCATGAGATATACCATCATCAAAAAAACCTAAATGGGTAAGTACGAATGATTTTCGAAACATAAGTTCTGCAAAAATACTCTCTGAGATATTGGGAGTCTCCTCTAATTGCGTAATTTTCTCCAAAGCTTCCTTATAACTGTAAGAATTCATTAAGGAATCTATCTTTTCGAGCTGAGTATTGTTTGTTGTAAACTATTCCACTCTCACATTTTGCAGTTATCTTAGTGTAATAAAAGGTATATTATATATCTTTCATTGAAGGCTATATGTTCGCATAATCCCCTCTAAAATACTTGCTCAAGCCTATTCCTAGACTAATAAATCCTGCAACTGCAAGTAATATCACCAAGAAACCTGTGAATTGCTCAATAATCATTTTTTCGCTTTTAGGAAAAACCAGTTCTTTTGGTTTTCTACAACTTCTACTTTGAATCCACAATTTTCAAGAGTTTCTTTTGTACTATTAATTGTCTGTTTCTTTGAAGAGACACCATAACCGGTTCTAACAACTTTCTTATCTGGTAATACTGCTTTGATTTTAATGAAGAAGACTCCTTTTTCTTTAGAAATATTAGAATCCCATATCCAGAATTCTCCATGAGGTTTCAAAACTCTATAAACTTCCTTGAATACGTCTATTTTATCTACATTTGACATATACATAATGCTGAAAAACGAAGTTGCATTGTCGAAATAATCATTGGAATAATCCAAATCTTTTGCATCTGCAAGAACCCAAGTAGTTTCTGGAGATTTATGCTTAGCTTCATCTATTTCTCTTTGATACTTATCTATAGCTGTAACTCGTTCTTTCCCAATTTGAGCAATGATACCCTCTCCACCTCCACCAATATCAATTATATTCCCTTCAGGAATAAATTCCAAAACAATTTTTTGCATCCTTTTGACAACCAGTTGGGATACGAAAGATTTGATTCGAAAAAGTTTCTGAGTTATAGAATTTTTACTCATAGGATCTTTTGAAATTATTGGATAAAAAATCTTTCTAATAACAGTCATGGATAACCATTATTCTTTTAAATCCTAAATCTTGAACAAATTTAGTATGGTTGAAAGAATTATCAAAGCAGCACCAGATTATCTAGCCTTAAACTTCTTTGAGTTTATTAGGCATTTTACTAATCTTCTTACTTCTAAAGAATATGATCTTTGGATAGAATCTGATAAGCACACTACAATTTTAGGTTATTCATGTAGAGGATTATTTGACGTTTGTATGCAGTATTTTTATAAAGAAGATTTGGTGGTTGCAATAACACCAATCCAGCACACATCATTTAGGAACATTTTGGAAAAGTATGTTAAACCAGAAAACATTCACATTATCAGATTAAATAAAGACTATAATGGAATAGAAGAAATCCCCAAATTAGATAACTGTGATTTAGTAGTAATAACACACTATTTTGGACAAGATATGGATATATCTGTGCTTTCAGAATTTAAAAAGAAACATAACTGTATTATTATCGAAGATAGAGTACAAGGTGGATCACTTGATTTACTTTCAAGTCATGAAATTGTTGATATCCCAATATACTCAATGGGTATGGATAAAAGACCGATTGCTCTTGGGGGTGGATTTATGTATATAAATAATCAACATGAAGAATTAATAGAAGGTACAAAAAAGATAATTGAAGCGTTACCTATAGAAAAAATAGGTAAAAGATTTAAAGAAATGTTGAAAAAATTACCCACTTTTCTATTTTATAATAGTCGAATCTTCCTAGCTATATTTGTTAATCTACTCGGAGTAGTAACTTTCTTCAATAGGAATATTAGTTTGTTGAAATTTGCTAAAGCTTATAGAGCAAAAAACCCTGGATTTGATCGAGATACCTTTTTGAGTAAACCTTCTCAAGGTCTGCTAAAATCAATGTATCAGAATTTAGAAAACTATAAAAAAATGGAAAGTTTGTTTGCTAAAAAATATTCTTATTTCATCGAATGTTTAGATCCAGAGATTATACCTTATTTCTTCCCTTGGTATAAAGGAAATAGCAGCTTATCTTCCTATAATACGATACAAATTGAAGAACATCTAGTGGACCAGTTTCTAGAGTTCTTAACTGAATATGATATATCCTGTATATCTAACCCTACTTATAAGGTGTTCAACCATTCTTATGAGAATAAAGAAGTAGATGTCAAATTTAATAATGGTATAGTATACATTCCATCAACTCCTAACATGAAGAAAAGAGAAATGCGTTATCTAGCTAATAAGTTAAAGAAATTCTATGAAATAACCAAAAAGAAGTAATTTTCCAGCTCATATGTAAGAATAGAAAAAGAGATATTGTTTCTATAAGTTTTGATTAAACCAATCTAA
>JAGLOH010000119.1 GCA_023139025.1 Candidatus Heimdallarchaeota archaeon
TCTAGTACGTAATTGCGAGCTTAGAAATGGAGGTAAAATTCTTACATCTTCCTCTTCTACTAATTTGTGGATATTGAATAATACTATCTATAATGATATTCTAGTTGAAGGTACTGAGCTCCAAATTGCTGGTATGTCAGTGAATGTTACAATAGAAAACAACACGTTTTTCAACTTGTGGGATAGTGTTGAAATCTATTCATACTCCAATATTACAGTAAAAGGAAATACAATCTACTCTCAGATAACAGGATTTTATGTCTATCCTTTTGATAAGACCACTTATACGGATGTTAAGATTAGCAACAATACACAGATAGGTGGCGGAGCTGTCATGCGTGAAGTTAATGGTGTTATTATGGAAAACAACACATTAATCGAAGCTTGGTGCAGTGTTGAGAATAGTACTGATTTCTATTTCTTTAATAATACACTACTAGAGAGTGCTATAGGTATTTCTAACTCAAATAACATATCGATAATAAGTAATACAGTTTATCTAGATTATATAGGACAAGATTGGTTGTTTATAGATAATTCTTCATACACTGAATCCAATAACATAATCATTACTGTACCAGTAATTAGTGAATTTCAAAATGGTTTTAGTATTTTGTTGATACCTTTGGTTACTTTCATTGTAAGATATGCAGTTCATAAGAAAAGAAAGATTGAACGGTTATCTGATTAAACTGCATTTATAATTGCTTAAAATAAAAATCAGAGGAAATCTTACTCCTTTTCTTCCTCTTCAATCTTAGTTTCTTCATAAATCTCTTCTATGATCTCATTTCTTAGTTCATATAGAACTTCATAGGTTTTCTCAACTATTTCCGAAACTAAATCTGCAAGTTTAGTTTTAGCATCTTTAGTGACTATTCTAGCTATTTTTTCACCAATAATGAATTTTTGAACTTCAGTCAAATCTTCAGAGATATCTTCAGGAATGATTTCTGCAACTTGATCCCAAATAGCTTCTTGAATTTGCTTTACAATAGCTTTAAGTCGCTCTTCGATAATCAACTCTCCTAATCCATCGAATATTTCTTCTTCAATTTCATCCATTACTTCTTCAAAAATGGATTGTGCTAAATCTGTAGTTTTGTTCTCTTCAGTCATTTTACCACAATAGCTAAAGCATCATCAAAATAAAAAATCTTTTTATCCATCTCTATTGGTTCATCCTTTCATACAAGAAATCTGCTAATCCAGCCGAGTGAGTAAATTCGTTTGTTTTCAAATCAACAATTTCAGAATTTTTTATACTCTTAGCAATTCTATTGGTGATTTTTGAACGATGCAATTTATCCTCACTTTCATCTATAATAAGTACCCTACTCTCAATTCCTGCGTAAGAATCCCAATATGTGTCAAATGCCAATCTCATGCAGAATCTCTTCCATTTCTTCGCATCCCCCTCATCAATTACTCTTATGTATTTAGCAGCTTGTTCAGGCGATTCGCTTTTAGATTTTCTAATCCAAAATTTTCCTATGGGGGCAAATAAACGGTAAATAAATGCAGGTACAATGAAAAGCAAATATCTAAAGATTGGAGGCATATCTATTTTTTCAGGTGGTCCAACTAAAACCGTCAAAAAGGGATCAATCTTCTTTTTACATAATGCATCAGCTAGTACGATAGCACCAAACGAAGAACCAAAGAAAATAGTTTTTTCTGAATCTAGTTTAGAAATTTCGATAAATTCTCCTAGATCAGAAGAAATTCTATCAACTGTATATTTTGATTTCTTTGCTAGAATGCTCGATTTCTTTTCTCTTGTCTCCAGATAATAAACATTGAAGTAATCTTTAGCTCTCATTAAAAAATCATCCCACCCTAGAACGATAGAAGCCCAGCCAGGTATAACAACAAGATTGAAACTATCTTTCTTTGTATTGTTAACCTTGGTTGTTAGAATTTTTATTTGAGAATTATCTGATACTGTAATCATTTCCTTAGCAGCTATTTTCTCAAATTCAGCTTCCATTTTTGAAAGAAAAATGGATTTTTTTTCTTTTTTATTCATTATAAACTATTTTCCTATTTTAGCTTTTAAAGCTTTCATAGTTTGGATAAAGGGTTACCATTACTGCACCTTTTCCAATTGAACATACAACTGAAGGTGGAATCTTCCATACAATTTCATTAGCTATAGATCTTATTTTCTTAACTTCTTTACTTAGATATCCTGCTTTTTCAATATCGTTTGAATGTGAAATTATCATATCATATTTTGATTCAGAATCAGTGATTTCATTGATCTGTTTCATCATTTTCTTTATCGATCCCTTAAAACCTATACCTCCTCCAAATCCTACAACTCCTTGATCTAGAGGAATATCGCTAATTGGTTTCAAGTTCAGAATCTTTGTAAGCAAAGAAAAATGAACCTTCTTCTTGATTTTTCCAGTTCTAAACAATGTTAAGAAATCTCTAGATACTCCAATTGTATAAATGAAGGGTTTAACTTTATCGAAAAACTGTATAATTTCTTCTGTATTTTTACCTTCTTCAATCATTTTCATTGCATAGAGTATAAAGACTGCTTGACTGGAAGATGCGTAATCAGTAGAATAAAAATGAATCTTCATTTCTTTTCTAATTCTCTTCTCTGCAGATCTAGCAGAGTTAACTTGGTTAGAAATTTTAGTTGTCATAAATGGATAAAGAATCTCAGTAAAACCTTCTTTCTTAGCTTTTTCAAAAATATTTAAAGCATCAGCTGGAGGTGCAAGACTTGTTGTTGGAACCGGTTCAATTAAATGAAAGGTATTTGTAAAATCGTCTAAATCAATTTCAGTTAAATCACGTTTATATCCTTCATCTGTTGATATTTGTACCTCCAACATACCAATGTTGTGCTCCACTGAAAATTCTAGAGGTATAGTGGAAGTGGAGTCAACCATAAGCTTCAATTTCATTTTCGTTCGTTTGGAGAGGAGGTCAACTTATTTATAAATATTCTTGAGGTAAACAGTCTCTAGCTATGTAATTTTAAACAATTGTGAAACGTATTTCCAACATCATAAAAACATAAAAATGTCGTGCTAAATAATTAAGTAAGTTCATTGATTTCTTCCATGATTATTTTTGCATAAGCCTCGTTATGTGTATCATTCTTAAAAGGTACAGGCCTAAATTTTGCTCCAGGGATTAATTTAACTATTTCTTCTATTGAACTAGTATCGTGTTCAGGATCATCTTGAGCTCCAACAATGATTACAGGAGAACTGATATTTCTTACAGATTCTCTTGTCATCTCATATTCAGGCATAAAAGATTTTATTTTCCTCATCCACTGCAAATTACTTTTCTGCAACATTCTTCTTAAAGTATGAATTCTACTTATACCTGATTCCTTATCTCTTCTAAATTTAATCTTATAACTCAGATATACGAAGGGTTTAACTAGTGAGACAAACCAATGAGGAAACAATTTTGGCAAGATTTTAATTTTGTTATTTTCTTTGTATGTCTTCTGTGGAGATGAGTGAACTGATAGAAAAGGTTGAACATCATATTTACTCATCGCTTCAAGGACACCTACTGAAGCTATCGAAGATCCAGTCACAACACAATCTTCTGGCTTAAGTTTGAGTTCTTTTAAAGATTGTACAAAATCATCTCCTAAAGTGTCTACGTCATAAATAACATCATCAGGTGGGAAGGAAGAAAATTCCTTTTCTCTAGTTTCAATGAAAACTATATTATGGTTTTTCCTTAAAAGTTTCACAGATTCTCTCCAGAGAAAGATGTAAGAAATATATCCAGAATAAAAAACAATATCCCGGGTTTCATCAGTTTTTTCATCTGCTTTAAGAGTAAGTACTCGAAGTTTAGCTCCGTTTGGTAAATCTATGAATATCTTTTCTGTTTCGTTTTCGAGAGCATATTCACTCTTTGGACGCCTAACCATACGAACGAATTTTTCATTATATATAAAAAGGTTCTATTAAATGTTGTAAAGTTCCATAGCTTAAGATTAATAATGTATTTAGAACTTGATATCATAGAAAACAGATGTTAAATTTCATTTTGAAAACAAATCAGTTTGAACCTATTCTTATCGAACGTGCAACTGGATCCTGGATTGTTGATGTTAATGGAAAGAAATATCTTGATTGTGAATCAGGAATGTGGTGTTGCAATCTTGGTCACAACCCTCCAGAAATAATAGAAGTCATTAAAACTCAATCTTCAAAGATTATTCACAGAAATAAAGGATTTCTCAATCCTGTTACAATTAAGGCTGCTGAAAAACTATTAGATTTCATACCAGGGGATTATGATAAAATAACATTTCTTAATAGTGGAAGTGAAGCTGTTGAATTTGCCATAAATTTTGCTAAAAAAATCACAAAAAGAAAAAATGTTTTATCACTAAAAGATTCTTATCTCGGAGCTTTCGGGATTGCTAAAGATATTTCTTTTACTTCTCAAGAAAAAATGGAATTCAAGCTTGACTATCCTATTAGTGAGGGGGACGATAGTGATAATCTGGAAGAATTTATTAAAAAAGCCAATTCAGTGATTAACAATCAAGCAGATGACATTGCATGTTTCGTTCTAGAACCCATAATGATTGGTGGTGGAGTTCTGAAACCATGTTCTAAATTTGTTGAACATATCTGCAACAGAATGAAAGAAATTAGAGCGTTAGTTATTGTTGATGAGGTTACAACAGGTTTTGGGAGGGCAGGGAAGAAGTTTGGTTATGAGCTCTTTGACATAACTCCTGATATCTTAGCTTTAGGGAAAGCTTTAGGGAATGGATATCCAGTCAGTGCCATTGTTACAAGATCAGATTTAGAAGAAAAACTTTCTCCTTCTGAATTATATTATGCTCAATCACATCAGTTAGATCCTCTAGGAACCAGTATAGCTTTGAAAGTTGTTGAACTATATGAGTCTAAAGAAGTTATAGAAAAAAGTAAAAAAACCATTGAAAAGCTACATTCTTTTCTTAAATCACTTTCATACCCTTTCATTCAAGAAGTGAAATCATTTGGTTTAATTTATGCTATTGAGTTTAGAGTTTTTAACAAACTATCCACGTCTGATTTGGTTCTAAAAATTAAAGATGATTTACTTGAAGCAGGTGTTATGATAGGATATAGCACACGTAAAGAACAAATTAGATTTTTACCTCCTCTAATAATAACAGATGAAGAAATTGAGTTCTTACAAAAGAAAATCATACAAGTATTTGATTCAATTTTAAAGTTATAGAAAAGAAGTTTATTAATAGTAGACGTTACGACTTCTGTAATCCTATAAAAATTAGAAAGAGAGCTACATAAAAAAAGTTTATTAATTTCCTCCTTAAAATAAGCTGAGGGGCAAAGAATGAATAAGTTATCTCAGACAATAAAACTCCGAGATGGAAGAAAACTAGGTTATGCTGAATATGGAGATACTGAAGGAAAACCTCTCTTTTACTTTCATGGAAATCCTGGTACTAGAACTGAAGCTAAAATGTCTGTGTTAACTTTATCTGAAAAGACCGCTAGAATAATTTCAATAGATCGACCTGGTTTTGGATTATCTGATTATAAGGGCGATAGAACCATTCTAGACTGGTCAGATGATGTTGAGGAATTAGCAGACTCATTAGGGTATAAGAAATTCTCTATTCTTGGAATTAGTGGAGGGTCACCTTATGTTTTAGGTTGTGCATACAAAATTCCTCACAGATGTCAATCTGTTGGAATAATCGCTGGTATATCACCCATTAATAAACATACCATACGTTTAGAGGGAGTTAGTAAGAAAATGGTTTTTGTAAACAAGAAACTTCCTTTTCTTTTCAGAACTTTTTTCTGGATGAAAATGGCTAGACATGCTAGATCAGAAGATGAATCAAGAATCAGGAAAAAAATGTTAGCACATGTAACTAAAAATTTCTCCAAACCAGACAAGAAATTACTGAATAGACCAAAAATTATGGACATTCTTTGTGAAAGAATGAGAGACATAGGTAGAATAAGCACTAAAGGTACAATGTGTGATCGAAAATTGATTTTCAGAAACTGGGGATTCAAACTTGAAGAAATTTCTAAAAAAGTTAAAGTATATTTGTGGCAAGGGTACTTTGATAAAACTGTACCTATTTCAATAGGAAAATATATGTCAAAGAAAATTCCCAATTGCAAGGCTGAATTTTTCCCTGAAGAAGGTCATATTTCAGTGTGTATAAATAGAATAAATGAAATTGCTACTTGCTTGACTAAGTCACTTTAGTGTAGAATTAGTCAAGATTTTTCACAATTTCATCAGGCAAAAGTATATCAAACTCACAAATTGGATCTCCATTTAGTACAGTTTTAACAACCTTAACCTTTACAGGATGGTCTAGAACAATTTCCCAATAGCTTCTGTAATATCCTCCACTACAATTACAAAATATATTGGGCAATTCGTCAACTGAGCCATCTTTAATAGATTCTTTAACCCAAGGACAATGACAATAATAGTAAGTCTTCATTAATTTATCAGTTTCGTTAAGATAATTTATTGTTTCATGGGGTATTTTTGAAACTGTTAGTATGTTGCCTTTTCTTATTCCACCTTCAATTTCAGGTCGATCCTTTACATATTCAAGAACTTCTTTGTTAATTTCTTGAGTAAAGAAAAGAGTTCCTTCTTTCTCATGTTTTTCTAGTGATTCCATGAATCTTTTTCTTTTTTCAGCTAGAAATTCGTCTATATTCTGTGACTTTAGAAATCTCTCTCTATCCGGTTTTCTCCATTCATAATAAGAAT
>JAGLOH010000012.1 GCA_023139025.1 Candidatus Heimdallarchaeota archaeon
ACAATATCTGGTTTAAGCTGTTTAAAAATACGTGCAAGTTTTTTTGCGTTTTCTACAGATGGAAATACACCAGAATCGGGTAAGTCAAGTAATCTATATTGTGCTCCCAATATTTTCTCAATTTTATTTACATGTCCTTGTCTAATCAAGGTTATTTCATCATGTGTTCCTTGCAAAGAAGAGGCATTTTCACCATGAGTTAGTAGAATGACATAGACATTATCTCCACGATCGCTGTGGTTCATTAGAGTACCAACAGCTCCTGCCTCATCATCAGGATGAGCAAATACAGCAACAACATTTAGAGGAGTATATTCGTTATTCATTAAATGATAATCAATACCAACCTATTAAAAAACACGTATTTTACAAAAATGAGAGTAATCGTTTACTATATACGAGATATCATACGTTTTTTTTCTGTAAGATTATATACTAGTGATTTGTTCATATTTTTCAGATACCTATGTTGAAGATTCTTGGAATAGACAAAGAAAAATGTATCAAATGCGAGAAATGTATATCTTCTTGTACTGTTGAATTATTCTCAGTTGAAAGAAAAGACAATATGGAAAAAGAGATACATTTTGAGGATCTGTTGAGATTTTGTTTCAGATGCGCTCATTGTATAGCAATTTGTCCAACTGAAGCAATACTCTATGAGGGAGCCGATGAAGTATATAATTTTAAAGAAGCCAAGAATCCTTCAAAGTTACTATCGTATGAAGATTTCATGAAATTCTCACGTAGTAGAAGGTCAAATAGGATTTTCAAACAAAAACCTCTTTCAGAAGAAGAAATTACACAAATTCTTGAAGCTATGAGATTTTCCCCAAGTGCAAGTAATAGGCAAAATCGTTACTACATTGTCCTTTCTAAGAAAGAAGATATTGATTTCTTATCTGACAAAGTTGCAACTTTAATGGTTAGAGCAAGGAAGTATCTTAAACTAAAATACCTTGTAGTACCATTCACTAGAGGATTAGTACGAAAACGAATACTCAATCCGAAAACAAAAATAAGGTTAGATAGATTTTTTGAAAGAAGAGGTGAAGGTGTAGATCAAATCTTTTTCAACGCTCCGTGTGTTATAATTTTACATGCACCACCTTATTCAAAAATGACAGCTTCGGATGCGGGAATTGCGATAACTCATGGAATGCTAGCAGCTCATTCAATGGGTTTAGGAACATGTTGGATTGGTTTTGCTCAAGAATATCTTTGGAGGAGTAAAAAAACAAGAAAACAACTAGGGATACCAAAAAATCACAATGTTCATGGAGTTTTCATAATTGGACATCCTGAACAAGAGTTTCTAAGAGCTCCCCCTCGTCGTGAAATCCACTTAGATTGGAAAAAATAGATTTAGTGAGAGTCTTTTATTCTTGTCTTACCTCTGTTTTTCCTGTTTTAATGTTGAACATATATATGTCTCTTTTTACAGGAATTTGGACGCTTACTTGCTCTAAATCAATTTTATAAAGGAAAAATCTAGAATCTTCTGCTGATTTCCAAAATCCATCAAACCAGGGAATAGCATTAGCTAAATCTTGTCTTATTTCTTGATCTTCAATTAGAATTGCTTTTCCAGCACCTCTTATTGTGCTCAAATCATCCCTATCTTGTGGATTGATTGCAAATTCAACGTTATCATTAGTTTCAATTTCCTTAATCTTTTTTCTTCCAGCAATGCTAACAAACCAGCATGTATCCTTATGATAGATTAAAGCCATTGGTCTTACTTTAGGTTGGTTTCCATCTACAGTAGCTAGATACATAAGAGGTTGAGATTTGAAGTAATCAATCACAGTTTCAAGTTTCATGAATATAGGAGATATAATACATTAATATGCATTCTTCTTTTGTTAGATGTTAATCCTTTTTAAACTGAAAACTTAGAATCCATTCATGACTGACGAAAGAGAATATCCTGTTCCTATTAAGGAAATTTATTTCCAAGTTAAAGTCACAGATATAGAGAGAGCTAAGAAATTCTACGAAGATATATTCAATTTTGAGATATCTTGGTATATGGGTCCCGAAGCTGGTTGGTGTGAATTATTCCTTCCTGGTAAGGTTGCAAAGCTAGGGCTGAATCTTGTTGAAAAAGATCATGAATATCTCCCCAATTCAGGAGTACTTACTTTTAATGTCCCAGATCTAAAAGCAACAAAGAAATACTTTGAAGGTAAAAGCATAGAAACAACTGACATTGTCGACATACCTAAGATGGTATCGTATTTTAACATTAAAGACTCAGAAGGAAATTCTATACAGATTATTAGTGAACCTAGTATCAACGAATAAAGCTTTTTCTCTCTCATTTTTTTGTAAAATATTAATTTTTCATCTAGATAACTAGGTTTTTTTATGTATATTTAGCTTTAAAGCTGTGAGAACGCTCTAGACGACAAAATAATCCCGACATAAATCGAATTACTATCGTATTATTTCCGTACAATTTTCTTAAATATTTGTTTTTCTCTGGATAAAACTTAATATAAACAAATTCAATCTTTATTTGAGAAAAATGACATTTTCAATAGTTGCTTATGATCCTAAGAAGAAAGAATGGGGAGTAGCAGTGCAGTCAAAATTCATTGCAGTTGGAAGCATTGTGCCATTTGCCAAAGTGAATGTTGGAGCAGTTGCTACTCAAGCTTGGGCGAATACAAGTTATGGTCCAAAAAGTTTAGCATTATTAGAACAAGGTATGACAGCAGAAGAAACAATCAAAATAATTACTCAGCATGATGAGAAAAGAGAACATAGACAAGTTGGTATAGTTGACTCTTTTGGAAACGTTGCTTCATTTACAGGTAAGAAATGCTTTGATTGGGCTGGACATGTGAGTGGTGAAAATTATACATGTCAAGGAAATATCCTTGTTTCTGAAGATACTGTTTTAGCAATGTCTCATGCCTATAGAGAAACATCTGGTGATCTTGTTGAAAAACTTCTAGCAGCTTTAGAAGAGGGACAAGAAGCTGGTGGGGATAGTAGAGGAAAACAGTCAGCTGCAATTCTAATTGTTAAAGAAGAAGGTGCATATGATGGAGGAACAGACAGATACATCAATGTAAGAGTTGATGAACATGAGCATCCAATTAAAGAACTCCGAAGAGTGTTTGAACTTTATGATCTCTCCCTTTTAAAACGAGATGACCCAGATGATAAGGTGAAATTATCTGGAGATATCATGAAAACAATCAAGGAAGTTTTGAAGAAGGATGGCTTCTTTGATGGTGAAATTAACACCAAATATGACGATGTTACCAAGGAATCCTTACAGAAATGGATGCACACCAATAATTTTGAAGTTAAAGAAAGAGAAGACAACTATATGTGGGGAGCTGTTTATAGATTTATAGAAAAGAGAAAAGAAGAAGGGTGAACTTACTATAAGGTGCTGAATTAAATCCAGACACATATAACAACATATTCAGCCGTAAAAAATCATACTTAGTCTAATTTTAGTTAAATGTGCAAAATGAAACTTATTTTATAGGTGAGGTAATTTTTCATATTAATGAGAATTCCAAAACAAGTACTGGTTTATCCTGTAAAAGAGATAGATGATAGTTGGGAGTATCTTCTGCTTAGAAGAATTGAAAGCATTGGCGGTTTCTGGCAAGGAGTTACTGGAGCCCCTGAAAAAGGAGAGGACCTCTTAGATGCAGCTAAAAGAGAATTATTAGAAGAAACAAGTTATATACCAAACTTTGTTTTTCAGACAGATTTTTCATATAAGATTAAAGTGGAAGAAAAATACAACAAGAACTATCCCGAAGGAGTTAATGAAATTCCTGAATATGTTTTCGTCGCAAAAATCAATCAACCCGATTTACCTAGTATTGATCCAAAGGAACATGATGAATGGAAATGGTGTTCTTTTGAAGAAGCAATGGAACTGCTCAAGTGGGAAGATAATAAAAAAGCACTAGAACATGTAAGAAACATTTTAGAAGAAAAATAAGCAGAAGTGAATTTTTCACTCTTCACTCTGTTTGAAAGATCTTATTATTTGATAAGCTCTATACCCCGAGTAAACAAAGCTCATGAACAGTGCAACAGAACCAAAAATCACAGCTGCTAGAGGAGATAATAAGAGGCAAAACAGAATAGTAATTAACAAGCTGCTTGCCAAAAATCCAGAAAAAAGTCCTAAAGAAGGTATCATCCAACCTTTGAATACATAGATTTCTGTAAGAATACCTATCTTTAAACTTCGTAAGTTTTCATATTCTTCTTTTAAGTTATATCGATTGTTCGTGTTTTTTTCAAGAAGTCCTAGTTGTTCTAATCTTTGAAGGTGATATTGAGAATGACTGGCTGATTTAAATCCTAAATCTCTTTGAGTTTCTCTAACTCCAACATCTTTAGCTTTCTTTAACGCATATACAAATACACGTAAAGCAGTTCCTGTCAAAGAAGAGATTATGTCTTCATCATTCTTTTCAGTCATTCAGGTTTCACCTAATTTAGAAGTATGGAGCGAATAAAGTACTTAAAACAGATATATATTCATCAAAAGCACTTTCTGGTTCAAGAACTGTTCCTCCAATCATATTAACATCAGCTTGATAATCTCCTGTCCAAGTAGTTGAGTGGAATAAAATTAAACTCTCCATATTGATATACAAATAGATAACAGTACTGTTTTCAAGATACAATTCTGTTGCCCATTTCATATTAGGTTGCTCTCCTCCTGATTGATAGGGGCCAACTCCCCAAATTCCTACTTTTTCAGTATTGTTAATTGATTCTAATAATCCTTGACCTATTTCATTTACTTGATTTGTTGAGAGAACAAAGTTAACTTCCTCTTCTGGATTAATGGCATATCCTGTAACAGCCCATGAGTAGGTAACATTATCACCAACTCTATCAAAAGTTGCACTTATCATTCGACTATTTATCTGAGCTGTCGCATTTCCAATGATTTCCACATGTACTACATTAGATATCAAAGCATATACTGATTCAGCCAATTGTGTTGAGAATGGGTCTACTTCAGGATTTGGTGTAGTTGGGTCTTGAATACCAAAGTATACTCCAATTCCCACAATACCTCCTGTAACAACTGCTATACCGAAACCAATAGCTATCCATTTTATGAAACTTCCTTTTAGGCTTCTTGAGATTGCTTTACTCAATATTTTTTCAGTCATTCATCTTTCACCTAATTTAGAAGTGTGGAGCGAATAGGTTACTTAATACTGTTATATAATCATCAAATGCGCTTTCAGGTACAAGAACATCTGCACCCAAAAGATTTTGATTATATTGATAGTTATCATACCAAATTGATGATTTGAAGAGAACTAATCCATCTAGATCCACAAATAGGAAAATAACAGTATTGTTCTCAAAGTATATTTCAGTTACAAATTTCAAGCTAGCATGGTATTGTTCAGTTGGGTACGGTTCTTGACCATATGTTCCAACTCTAGAAGTTTTGTTTATTGAATCGAATAATCCAACAGCTATTTCATCTACTTGTGATTTTGAAAGAATAAAGTTAACTTCTTCGAAAGGATCTATTGCATCTGCTGAAACATTCCATTCATATGTGATGCTATCACCAATTCTATCAAAATATGCCCAAATTAATCTACTGTTTATCTGAGCTGTTCCATTTCCGATTATTTCCATATGAACTACATTAGGAATTGAACTGGAAACTGATTCGGCTAACATTGTTGAGAACCCTGTATCATCATCAATATCATGTGGAGATGTGTCTGGTAGACCGAAATATATACCGATTCCTACAATCCCTCCAGTAACAACTGCTATACCGAAACCGATAGCTAGCCATTTAATAGAAATACCTTTTAGATTTCTTGATATTGCTTTACTCAATATTTTTTCATCACTCATTTTTATCATCCGAAGTGTAATTACTTCGAGAAGCTCATGCTCAGAGACTCTTATAATAAAATGTTTTGTACAGCCATTATTAAATCTTGTACAAGAATTTGAACAACATGCTATTGTTAAACAAGAACTGTTTTTAATCCCCTTTGTCTACCTTATCCGAATGTGGTCATCATGAAAGTTGATGTGAAGAGGATTAATCTAAAGGAAAATAAACTACCTCTAGTCATTCTAGGGGTTTTAGAAGAAGCAAAAGAAGATGTTATGCTTAAAGAATTAAATGAAATCGTTGGTGAAATTTTAGATCTCGGTGATTTCAAAGGAAAACCAGAACAAATGTCCTTGGTATACACACAAGGATCGATTCCTACCAAAAGGCTTCTCCTAGTAGGTTTAGGAAAGGAAGAAAAGCTAACTGCAGAAACAGTTCGAAAAGCATTAGGTAATTCTTCAAGAAAAGCTAGGGATCTTGATGTTAAGAAAGTAGGAGTCAATCTCGATTTCTTTTCAAGAGATAAACTTGATGTTGTTGAAACAACAGAAGCTATCGTTCAAGGCATAGTTATGGGAAGTTTCCAAAATATAACTTACAGAACAGAAAAACTTGAAAAATATAAGAAAATCGACGAACTACAGGTTTTCAGTGAAACAATTGAAGAAGACATTATGAAGAAAGGAGCTGAAAGCGGGAAAATAATAGCTGACTCAGTTAACCTATGTAGAACATTGGCATGGGGGCCTGCTAATTATATTACTCCAACTAAACTTGCCAATGAAGCTTTACGATTGGAAAAAGAAACAGGTATTAAAACAACTATTTTTGACAGAGAAAAAGCAGAAGAAATTGGTCTAACAAGTTTTCTAGCCGTTGCAAGAGGAACCAAAGAGCCACCTAAATTCATCATCATGGAACATGGTACTGACAAACAAGGTGTTGATACTGTCACATTAATTGGTAAAGCAATCACCTTTGATAGTGGTGGAATTAGCATCAAACCCGGTCAAAATATGGAAAAAATGAAAGCGGATATGACTGGTGGAGCTGTGGTTATTGCAGCTATGGAAGCTATTGCTAGATTGGATATCAATCTCCATGTAGTAGGCATTGTTCCTGCCACAGACAACATGCCTTCAGGAACAGCTTATCATCCTGGAGATATCATTACTAGCTACAGTGGTCACAAAATAGAAGTAGTTAACACAGATGCTGAGGGACGTATGATTCTTAACGATGGTTTAACCTATGCAGCTAAACATTATGAACCAAAAGCTATGTTTGATTTTGCAACTTTGACAGGAGCAATGATGGTAGCTTTAGGAGAGCATGCAGTAGGTTATTTCTCCAATCATGATTTCGTAGTCGATAAGCTAGAAGAAGCTTCCAATACTAGTGGTGATAAAATTTGGAGAATGCCTCTATGGGAAGATTATGATGAGCAATTAAAAAGCGATTTAGCTGATTTCAAACATACAGGTGGTAGACCTGGTGGCGCCATCACAGCAGCGAGATTTCTAAGCAAATTTACAATGGACGTTCCATGGGCTCATTTAGATATAGCAGGAACAATGGAACAAAGTACTGATAAGGACTACAATCCTAAGGGAAGTAAAGGTCCAGCTGTCAGATTAATCATTGATGTCTTACGAAATTGGTAGAAATGCTATCAAGTATTATTCTCTAATCACCTTGAATTTTTCTATTCATACCAAATAGTAACTTCCTCTACAGTTTTTCTAGGTTCTCTTTTTGGATCTTCATCGGGATAACCTAGTGCTATAGCTGCAACCAATGGTCCAGAATAACCTATTTCAATACCTACTTTTTCACCGAATTCTAAAAGCATGTCTTTAAACTCAGAATCTTCTTTTGTTATTTTAAGAAAATCTAGTATTTGTGGTTCTACAAATAGAACATCGTTTATCCATAATGATCCTAATCCCATACTATGAGCTTTCAAGAGCATATTCTGAATTGCAGCTGATACAGATTGAATTTCAGCACCTATTCCGCCCCACTCACATGTTTGTAAAACTAGAATCACAACTGGTGCTTGATCCATTATATTGTATGAATTAGCTGTAGAAGCCATTAAAGGAATTTTTGGAAGTTTTTCAATTCCTTCTCTACAAACTTGTATCAATTTAGCTTTAGCTTCACCTTCAAAAACATGAAATCTCCACTGAACACGGTTTTTTGCTGAGGGGGCTCTATTTCCTGCGTCAAGGATTTCTACAATTTGCTCTTTTGTAAGAGGTTTTTCCTTGTATTTTCTTATAGATCTTCTATTACGAATAACATCATCTATATTCATAGATAAACAATAGATAAAATCAATAAAAGATTTGTGTGATTATTTAATATCATCAGTAGTTGCCAATGATTGAATTCTCTTAATCCCTTGATATTTCTCAATAAGTGGAAGAAGTTCATCAGGAATGGCTTGTTGCCAGTTCTCTCCCTTAATCATTTTTTCTCTTATAATTTTTCCACTTAATTCTTCTCTTTTATTGAGGGGAATTTCTCTTACTTCTTTGTTACTTAAGTCTGCAAACAGCTCTTGAACAAGAGAATTGTTTGTGAAGATTACATCAAAACTTGGAACTAAGTCTATAACATTAGCAGGCCAAATTGTATTTCGATTAATATCTGGAATTGCAGAAATAAAGAATTGATCATAGTTGAAATGTTCCTTAACCATTGTTACAACCATTTCATACCTCTCCCCACCAGTGAAAGGATTTTTTAGTGAATATGCTTTTTCTCCACTTCCAATAAGGATGATTATTTCATCAATATCCTGATTTAGTATGTACTCTAATGCATAGATATGTCCCTTGTGAGGAGGGTTAAAACGTCCTAAGTATAAAGCTCTCATTTCATATCACTCTAATCTACCAGCTAATATATATTTTTGCTAAAGGAAATAATTACCTATTAGACAGAGTATTTACTTCAGTTTTGGTAAGAAATATCCCTTAATTATTTTCGCTAATTGCGTCCAGATGAGTTTTATTTATACTTAGAAGCCTTATTAAATCTGTAAGTGCAGCTTCTTTGATATCAAGAATAAACTTGAGTATTTGGCCTCTTTTTCTCTATCTGAACCTTTGAAACGGATATGTTTTGGAGTTTCCTGTCATCATAGAAGAAACCTTTTACTGTGAGATTTTTTTAGTTAGATAATCTTTGATAATGAGTAAAGCCTTGCAATCATCAGAGTTGTAAGAGATAGCTTTATCCAGAGCTTCTCGGTCGTTATGTAAATACCATTTGTCGAAAAGTACTATACTAGTAGCTCCATCAACTAGAGGATCAAACCATTCAAAGCCTAGCCAGTTTGCAACATCTTTCAAAGTGTAGGTATATACAGGAAGTATTATTTTATTCTTGAAAACAGGAAATAAGTCAAAGGAGCTGTGTATCAGTTCTGATATCCTTTTTGATCTAATAGAGTATTTAGATGCTAAGTTTTGAAAATATTGAGGTTCAGCTAATGACCAATGGTAGAGTGTGTAATCTCCATTTAGTTCTTCTAGAAACTTCAAAAATGACCTAAACATTTGTTCCTCTTTCTGTGGTGATTCCGCTAAGAAATGAAGGTATCTATGTTCAGTTCCTTTCCTTAGTAGGCAACCAATAATCCAAACAAAATCATGATGAGACGACCCCTCTATATCTACATAAAGTTCGTAAGAAGACGAAGGAAAATCAACTTGTCCTCTTATTTTTTCTTTCTTATCTACTAACGATTGAGCCTGAAGTACAAGATATTCTAGTTCTTTCCTACTTACATTTTCCATTTTTAAATCAGTTAAATCTACTTGAGCTAAACTTGGAACATCAGTAATTCCATAATCTAGTAGCTGTTTTTTAATACGTTTTCCAATTCCACTAATTAATGTGACATCTAAACTATCAGCAACAAGCTTTTTGCAATATTTTCTCCACTCACACACTCTACAACTTCTCGTATAATTTGGAGATATCTTTAACTCACCAGCAAGTATTTTGTTGATTTTAACTATATCTTCTTTTAATTCATCTATCAAATTCTCTGTCGAATGAGTTTCATATTCATTATCTCTATAAATCTGAAAGTAATCTATATTAGCTTCTTGAAAGAGTGAACAAATATAAGCAGCATAAACTCCTTCCATAATTATTGGCTTTCTTAAATATTTGACATTTCTTAATAAAATGGGGATATATGAATACGAACCAAAAGAACCTTCCAAGTCTATCTTTTTCAAACGGTCAATTCTGGAGGATAAATTTTCTGCTAGAACCCAACCTTGACTAATTTGAGATTTTCCTTGAATCATTCTTGCTTTTGTTTGCTCAGCTTTTTCTTCTATTTCTTCTTCTGAGCTTATATGATATTTAGATCTACCTCTACTTCTTCCCAAAATAGGATGTACATCTTTTTCCTGCTCAGGACCAAACTTACTCAGATAAAATAACATTGGGCATCTGTAATATAGCCGTATATCGTAGTTGCTAATGAGCATTGTTAAAAGCGATTTAGTTGAAATCTAAAAAGCTTTGGAACATAACAAAAGGAAAAGATATTAAAGATTCTTCAGTATCTGGTCTATTCCTGGTTCGATTCCTTGCATGATCATAAAACCTCTTGGACTTTCTCTATTTGTTATTTCTCCTGCTATGGGTGTAAGCATGATGTCTCTTACTTCATCTAGATTACTAGTATGTCCAAGTGCCCAGATTAATTTGGTATATGCAGCTGATGGAAGCATATTTTCTCCTTCGATAACTCCTCGTGCTAGCATATCTCTTCCTGTCTCATAGACACGTAACTGTGCAAAACCATACAATGGTTCAACTACCATTACTACAGGTATTTCTTCTTCTTGACATCTCTCTAAAGCAGGATAAACATCTGTTCCTACATGAGCTAATCCAGTACCTATAACTATTACCCCATGATATCCTAAGTCAACCATTGATTCTAGAAGATCAGGATTCATTCCTGGATAGAAATAGAGCATTCCAACTCTACTATCAATCTTAGCATCAAGATAGAAATCTTCGGGATTTGAACGAGGACTAACATCATCCTTGAACCAGGTAGTACCACTATCATCTATTTTACCTAATGGTATGTCACTCAAAGTTCTAAAAGTATCACGACGTGCTGAGTGCATTTTTCTGCATCGAGTGGCTCTATGAACCAGATTATAACTGTCACTAGGAGTTCCATGCATAGATATGACAACTTCAGCAAAATTCTCATAACCAGCTAGTTGTGCAGCATAGAGAATATTTCTAGGCCCATCGGATGATGGTCGATCTGAACTTCTTTGACTACCTACAAGAACAACGGGTACTGGTAGATTTCTTAAGAAATAAGCCAATGCACAACCAGTGACGCACATAGTATCAGTTCCATGACCAATGATTATACCATTAGCTCCTGATTCTATTTCCTTAGCTATTGATTCTGCAGTTTTAACCCAATATTCAGGTCTGAAATTTTCACTTAGAATCTGATAGAGAGTTTTAGGAGTCAAATTGACAGTAGTTATTAATTCTGGAACCGCTGAAAATAACTCTTCGGGAGTAAAAGCTGGTAGTACTGCTCCAGTGCGGTAATCTAATCTTGAAGCAACTGTTCCACCTGTTCCTAGAAGAGTAACATTTGGAAGTTCTTTCTTGAATTCTACATCAACGTGAGGAAGCTTATAATGACCTTTCTGATATCCAATTTCTTTGATGTCAGTTTCCTCATCAACCAATATACCTAGATTATATCCAGTATCTACTTTTAGTGTAACGTAATCATCATCTGTGTGCTGGCTTCGAGGAAGTAGAAGTCCCTCGTAATATGCCTCGCCCTTTTTCACGGATACTTTGCTCCAAGTTCTGATTTTATCCTTAATCAAACGTTCTCTTAGGATTCCTCTATAACCCTCTGGATCGTAAATAGTTTTTTCGTCTGTCATCTAGATTGCCTCCTTTATGAATGAATTAACAAGACTCACTACCGTTTGTCCTTTGATTGAATAGTTACATTCTTTTAAAACTAGAGCAACAATCTTTGGAAGGTATCTTTGTTCATCTTCTGATGTTTGTAATTTGTCTTTTCCAATAAAATCTATTTTTTGCTTAACAATTGCTGCTAATTCTTTACTCGATAAATCTTTGATATCTAGTCGATCTATTAGTTCTTCATCTGTTAAATGTTTATTTTTAGAGAGAAGCGAAATAACTTGATTCAATTGTTCGGGTATAATAATCTCTGATGCCAACAATTCTGCAATTCTTTCTATTATTTCTTCATTGATAATAACATCTTTTCGTCTATTTTCTCTTGGGATATCAATCAAAAGCTTATAAGCTAAATGAGCGTTCATGTTAAGCTCTGTAGTAAATTTATAGAAACTGTCCAGTTGCTCATCCCGAATTAGAAGGTCAACTTTATTTTGGCTAAAACCATATTCTGAATTAAGTTCCTCAAAAACCTCCCAAGGTCGTCTTCCTATATCTCTAGTTATCTCTTCAATTGTATCTAGAGATATAACAACAGGAGGGGTATCAGTATCAGGGTAGATTCTGTCTTTTCCATGAATTACTCTAAGAAACTCAGAGTTTCCATTTTTAACAAATCTTCTGGTTTCCTGTGGAACTCCATCTAATGCCATCTTTATTCTTTCAATAATTTTCTTCAAAGCGTGCATTGCTTGTTTCTCTGAACCTTTCACAACAACAAAAGCATCATTTTCTTTAGGGTTAAGAATAGCACATATTTTTTCATATAATTGTTTATCAATTCCTAAATTACTGGGATAATCAGAATTTTCTCTGATAAATCCCACATCAGACTCATCGCTATGATAATGATCTGCTCTAGGAACACCTGTAATCAACATACTCTTCTCAAAAATTTCTAAACCAAAGTCCTTATTTGGTTGGACTTCTAGTCCAAATAATCCTTTCATTTTAGGGCAAATAACCGCAAAATGCTTAGTTTCGGATTGGAATAAATGAGAAATATCGACATATGTATGCTCGAATTCATCTTTAGTTAAACCTCGTTTAAGCATTTCTTCTTTTAATTCAATCAAAGTATATTGTCTAACTACTTCATTTCGACACATAACATCAAAGAGATCCAAATCTTGAACACCCTTAATCTCAACACGATCTCCTCCTGAGATACTAATATTGACATCTTGTCTAGCAGAACCTAAACCTCTTCTTCCAATTTTACTTATTCTTAAAACTCGTCCAATCTGTTTTGCTGTTTCTAACAATTCCTCGGGAGTTTCAACATCAGTATACTCTGTAATTATTTCAGTTAGAGGAAAACCCAATCTATCTAGGTTAAAGTACACTGTTCGACTAGAAGTATCATCCCAATTAACTCTGCGCGCTGCATCTTCTTCAATATGCAAATTAGTTATTCGAACTTTCTTACCATTTACAGGTACCCAACCATCTCTTGCGGAAATGAAAGTTCTTTGAAATCCAGTGGTAATAGAACCATCCAAATACTGTTTTCTATTTACTACAATTTCTTCAGCAAATGATGTACAATGGAAGTATTCGGAGAGAATATAACCCTTCTCAATAGCTTCCATATCAGGGAAAAACGGAGGGGTTTCATCCATTTCGTAAGTGCAAGTATTTCTTTCATTAGCAAGGTAAATTACTTTGTACCCTTTTTCGAATTCTACAAGCATACCTGGGTCGAAGTCTCCCATCTCACCAAGAACTGGTCTAAAATATCTATAAAAACTGTATTCCATATTTTCTGGATCTTCCTCAAGAATCGTAGGACAATTACAGAAAAGTTTACGTTTAGATATTATATGATGGTGAACTTCTAAACCCGCATGAAAGCCTAATTTTTTAAAATCTAGATTGTTTGGGTCTATCATTTTGGACTAAAATTAGGAAAATTCAAAGCGTTAAAAAGTTTCTTCATCATGACATGAAACATCAACTTACTAATCATTGTTGAGAAAAGCGTGATTCTGCTGTTGAGTTTAGTAATGATTGAAATTATTAGATTTTTATTTTAAAGAACAAGGCGGGAAACATCAAAATAATTATAAGCAATAAGGTTATCGAGTCTCTTGAATAGTAAATGGCAAGCTACAAGTATACATTCAAGGTTCTTTTACTAGGAGACGGTGCAGTAGGTAAGACAAGTTTAGTCCAGAGATTCATTCACAACAAATTTCAGTCAGGATACCTTATGACGATAGGTATGGAACCCTACAGCCGATTTGAGACTATTAAAGATACTCGAGTTTGTTTGCAGCTTTGGGATATTGCTGGACAAGATAGGTTCGCATCCATGCGTCAAATTTTCTTTAAAGGCAGTTTAGGAGCACTAGTAACTTACGACATTACTCGCCGCCAGTCCTTTGAAAATCTGGATACTTGGATTCGAGAAGCCAGAACAGAGAGTCCTCGAATTATGCTCATGCTTGTAGGTAACAAAAATGATCTTGAAGATTTGCGAGATGTTTCTACAGAAGAAGGTAAGAAGTACGCTAAAGATTCTGGATGTATTGGCTTTATTGAAACTTCTGCAAAAAATGGAATTAATGTTGAAAATGCATTTATTGTAATGGGAGAGGAAATTCTTCAGGGAATTGAATCTAGAGATTAAAAATCCCAAAACAAACTCTTTTCTAATTCTCTTTCACTTCAGCTAGTTGTTGTCTTATTCTTCTTGAGCTTATAATTATTCCTTGTTCATCATAAACAAAAGGAATTACCAAAATTAGTAATTGGTCCATATCACTTAATGGTCTAAGTTTATTGATATCAATAGCCGTTGGATAGGTTTCTTCTGTTACTACTATTCCTTCGGCATTTTTCGCATCCAATGCGAAACCATATCTATGATCAATTTCAATAATTTCAAAATCTGTACAACCTCTTTTTTCCAGATATTTCTGTAATTCTCTTTTTCTTATATCAAATGTTTGCATTAAGTCCAGATTTCGATCAGATCGCCGAAGACTCTTAGCAAATTGATCATTAGTTAAACCAATGCGGATTAGTTTACCAAAACTTAAAGCAGCTTCTAAAAGTGCTTTGTGCCCCTGATGAAGATGGTCAAAAGTTCCTCCCATGATGACTTCATCAACCCATGGCATATATTCACCTTGATATTGTATCAATGATAACTCTTCTTTAAATCTTCCTCATTTACTACAGAGTTAATAAAAAAAACTGGTGCCCCGAGCAAGATTCGAACCTGCCTCTATGGAGCCACAATCCACAATACTAGCCGCTATACTATCGGGGCAACTAAAGTCTATTCTACATGTTTGTTTTTAAAAATTGTCGTCGAATACTAAAAGAACTAACAGTTATCCTTTTTTAGTGGCACGATTTTCTCTAAACAATGAGCTCCGGGAAAATAATTGTTCAATTACACAATTTTAGTAGTGTTAATTACTGTAGAGAATTCGTCAAAATAGCATTGGGATTAGGGGCACGGGATATAGTTCTTTCTAAGGCATCAGGAACTGCTGCAACAAGTGGAGTACCAGTTGCACAAAAGTTAGTTCATTCAAAAAAAGCTAACCTCCTATATTTGCAGGATATTGATGATTCAATTGAATTGTGCCAACCTGATGAGGTTTATCTTTTTATCAAACAACCTTTTTCAAAAGAAATCTTTAATCCAGAAAAAATAGCTGATTCGTATAATAAAGGAAAAAATATTTTGCTAATATTTGGTGGATCTGAACCTGGTTTAACTAAACAAGAGCTAGATAAAGGCATTTCAGTTTACTTTGATAAAGGTAATGAACTGGGGTGCTTAGGAGAAATAACTCTAGCTTTGTATCTTTTAAGAAATGAACTTCAAACTGATTAAGAGAGTTATTCAAATAACTATACTATATCTTCCTCAGCAACCATAAGTCTGGTTAAGTTGAGGAAAGCTTTTTCAGCGTTTGTACCATCTTTTGCAGAAGAATACAAATATTCAGTGTTACTGTAATCCTTAACCAATTGTTTCATATCATCCTCAGTGACTTGTTGATCCTTCAAATCACATTTATTTGCTATAAAAATGATAGGCTTGTCTCCCACTTCCTTTTTGAAAGATTCAACCCACGAGGGGATATTCTTAAAAGATTCAGAATTAGAGGCATCACAAATAGCTAAAGCACCTTTGCTACCAAAGAAGTATTTAGAGCGGATTTGACGGAAAACCTCCTGGCCGCCTATGTCCCAGATCGCGAGCGTCACATTGTAAGAAAGGTATTCAACTTCTTTTTTCATTATTGTCGTACCTAAAGTAATCTTGTAAGATGGATCAAACATATTTGATACGAATCTTCGAACAAGTGAGGTTTTTC
>JAGLOH010000120.1 GCA_023139025.1 Candidatus Heimdallarchaeota archaeon
AATCAAAAACCCCAGTTGGGTCCCATTCTAAATCCCATGACCATTTTACAAATAGAGCATCATACCCACCTTCAGCATAAGTTGGGATATAATCATAATCTATAAACGGATATGACCACGATCTATCAGCTATGTTGCCCCAAGTTGTCGATTCATGCAAATAAACTCCAATGCCTATTTTGGGCAATTGATGCTGCATAAGAAGCGAATACTGCTTTCTCTCTGCATTATCATTAGGGGAAAGTAGGTTGATACTAAAAACAATCGGCAACTCTGTTTCTTGTCCTGCAACCAAATAAGGTGTAAAAATTAGGAAAAAAATTGTAAAAAGAACCATTTTTCTTTTCTTCATATGAAATCCCTCTTTATCAGCCAGCTAAAATGTAAGAATTTGAAAGTCTTAAATGTTCTTACGTCATTTTAATCATTAGAATCAGAATAAACAAAATAGGATTCTTTAACAAAAATCATAGATTTCAAGTTTCAGTTTCATTCTAATAAAAAGAATCTAAAAAGGTCTTATATCTGAATTAGAAAGAAGTGTTGTCAGAATAACTTGAATATATTTACTTTTCTTGAAAAAGCTCTTTTCAACATCCAAGTAAGTACATTCCTTGGAGGTTTCTTTACATCCTTAGGTTTTCTATCTATCAGATTGAGACCATCTTTGGGACAGACTAGAGCACATACTCCACAACCAATACATTTCTCATTAATTGTAATTTTCTTGTTGACTAACTCCAATGCATTGAATTGGCATCTAGCAATACACTTTCCACAACCTAAACAAGCTTCTTCTTCTACATACATTACATAGTCGGATTTAACAAATGCTTGGGGTTGTCCCCATTCTACCAAACCTCTTAGTACTCCACAACAACATGTACAACAATTACAAATATAGGAATGTCCACTCCCCACATTCATAGAAGAATGAATTAATCCAGCTTCTTCTGCTTCCTTTAAAATTTTGAGAGATTCTTCCTTTGTTATTGTAGTTGTCTGATGACTACCTTCGTATCTATTCTCACTTTTTGAAAAAACTAGACAAACCTTTTCGGGATATTTACAAGAATCACCAATCAATAACTGTTGTTTCTTACAAATACAATCACGTATTCCCCAACTTTTTGCACTTCTAATCATCTGTTCAGCTTGATTGTAAGGGTGTATTTCCAGTTCTGTTTTAATTACACTATTCACAGGAACGATTCTCTGTATAGCCGGTTTAGTTGAGAATATAACCCTTCCTTGACATTTTTGAATGTAATCTTCAAATAACTCAGCGAATTCAGCATCCATCCTATGGATTTGTTCCTCATAAATTCCTACTACAAAGGGAAGGAGGCCGTATTTCTTTGCCTTACTAGATTTACTAACACGAAGTTGACCTTTGGATTCCATTCTTTCAAGTTTAATGACAAGCTCATCCTCAGGAATCTTGAGTCTCTTTGAAATCTTTTCAACTGATTCAGCTTTCACTTTTAGTTTACTCGCTAATTCTGCTTCTTCAGGCTCATAGATCCACTCTAGAACTCGCAAATGAGAACCATCTTCAACTTCTGGAAAACCATTTGGTATTGTATTTAGTACTTTAGAGAGTTTTTCGTATGGAGAAACTTGTTTCTTAACTGCTTTTGTCAACCCTCTAGCACCTTGTAGAGTTGAAGAAAATCAACTTATTTATAAAGAATCACGCGAAACATTAGATTAAATATTCAATTCTAGGATCCTCCCTTTTGTTATTTAAGAGAGTTTGTAACCTCAATTATTTGTCTTCTTAGTAACTAAAAGAATATATACAAAATACTACCTAATAATTTCAGAAACAAGTGGGGATTCAGCTTGAGTAGTGTGAGTGGCATAAAAAAAATTGAATATCAATGCAATAAATGCCAGAAGCAACGAAACTTAAACATCCCTTCTCGATTATTACAAACAGATACACTATCAGCTATCTTAGAATTTGTTGATGTTCACAAATGTGATCAGAATAATCTTTCAGCAGTAAAATGTTTTATAGACAGTTCTCGAACTGTAAGATCACAAGTACATATAAAATCGACTCACTACGGATATGAAACTGATAGAGATTTTTCCTCTGTTCCTGATGAAAATGATCTATACAAATCCCTTGGTATACCAATCCCCCAAAAAGTTGCTATGACAAAGAGAGTATTTGAAGCTCCAAATTTTAAAAGAATTAATATTACTGGTCTTGAGATAAAAGACAAAATTCGAAATACCACTTATATTTTTGAGAAGAGTGAAGAAGGTAAGAAACTTACTATTAAGTCAACCTTAGGGTTCGTTGAAGTGCAAGTTTTTATTTCTGAAAAGGTTACAAATAGAATATATAGGGAGTGGAAACAAAAATTAAAATCCACTCTTGATACGAGAAAAATATCTTTCCCATTTGCTGGAACAAGAAAGTGGATTCAACACGCTGCAAACATCCTTGAAACCTCAGTTTTTCTCGATGAAATCTTTTTGAAATTAATTGCAGAATTCATTGATGAGAATATCATTGAGGAACCTACAGAAAGAAATTTAGTTGAATTGGATCTTCTAGTTAGTTCTACAATCGCTTTCCCCAAATCTTCATCTGATGAATTTAGAAGATTTAATACTGAACAAGCTATTCTTTTTAGTAAAATGAGTCCTAACCTAAGAATTCTCAGTAAAGATCTTATGGTGTATTTCTTAACCAATCAGGAAAAATCAATTTTATATTCTTACAAAGAAATGGACATAAATCAAAGTTTTAACGAATTTCTCTTTGTAATGAGTCATTTGGTCTATGAAGGATTCTTAATAATTAACAAACTAGAATTTGTTTAAACTAGATTTTATCTTCGTTTCTTTAAGATTGAAGTAGCAACTTGCCATCCAGCATCAATGATTGAAGTAAATCCTCCACCAGGAATTGACCAAGCAGAAGCGAAGTAAAGATTCTTGAAAGGTGAAGTCAATGGATACATCCCTACTTGTTGTGGACTTCTAGCAAATCCTATCACAGATCCTTTTGGATTATGGGTGTATCTTTCCATTGTTTTTGGAGTTGCAACACTTATGTGTTCAATATGATCTACTACATCTGGAATCAATTCATTCAGCCTTTCAGTGAAAATGGTTTCAATTTCCTTTTTCTTGTTGTTATAATCTTCTTTGTTCATATGATTCCAGTTGTCAATATAATCAACTGTGCTTATTATTCCTGTACTTTTTCCAAAAGGAGCCATTCCTGTATCTGTTTGTCCGTAATCTACAAAAATGTAATTCTTACGAGAATATCCTCCATTGTTATTTCCAAAGATATCACTTAAACTAAATACACTTTCATCATTAACAACTGTAAAATAATTTTTATGACCTAATTTATCAAGAGTGGTATTAAACCCAAAATAGATATTTAGTACTGAGTGCCCAATTTTCAAAGAATTAATAGTCTCTCTTAGTCTCTGAACATTTTCTCTTTCAGAAGATAGAAGCTTAGTAGCTACTGGTAAAGGAGCATTTACGACAACATGCTTTGCTTCTATAAATGTAGTTTCACTACTTTCATCACTAGTTGATTTATACTCAATGCCTTCAACAGTTTCTTTTTCTTGATTTACTATTATTTTGGTAACTTCTTCATTAAGAAGCACTATACCTCCATGTTCTCTAATATAGTCTGCTAAATAATGTGTTAGTTTAATAGATCCGCCTTTAATGTAATGCTTTCCACCTTTAAGATTTCTAGACATTGCTGCAGCAAAAGACAAAGCTGACAGAGTATATGGATCATCTCCATAATATTGAATAGGTCCAGCTAATGCAAGCTTAAGATTGTTATTTTCAAACATAGAGTCAAGCATTTCACCGGCTGTTTTGTCTTTCCATTCAGAACTGAAAATCTCATCTATTGTTTCAAAATAAAGACGAATTCCTTTTTCTTCTTTTGGGAATTTCTCAATGAGCACGTTGATGGCATCCTCAACTCTATCAGGTAAAGTAAAATCTGTCCTGTTGTTTGTAAATCTATAACAACCTGTTGGAATATCAACAAACTCAATGTTGAAATAAACATCCAAATCCTCGAATACTTTAATTTTGGGGTCTTGTGCATACAGACCATCCATTGAATGAAAGCCTACATCTATGGTAAAATTGTCTTGAGTAAAACATGTAGCATAACCTCCAATACTTGAGTGTTGTTCAACTAATAGAACATTTCTTCCTTCTTTGGAAAGTTTTGCCCCAACGATTAACCCACCTAAGCCAGAACCAATGATAGCAACATCATAACTCATTATTATCATGTAATAGGCATTGTTTATTATTTTTGTGTTAGAATTCCTAAAAATATTTGCAAATTAATGTAAAGAGTATCACCTTACAAGAACGTGCCCTATTCAAGAAGGTAGGGGAGTCAAGTTTCAGACCTATTATAATCTAACCCCCATCATCCAAGAAGGAGACCTTCAGACAATATATCTAGAATTTTTTCCGGTTTTAGTTCCAATTAAAATTTAAACCTAACATTGTTCAAATAGGAATATCACAAATATTTTATAATGAAAAAATGATAGAAAACGTGAAGCTCATGTATGCAGGAGAGAATGAATTAGAGTCTAAAATCGTTGTATTAGGGTTGTCCCAATCTGGAAAGACTTCCATTCGACAAGTTGTTTTTGAAGGTTTTGCACCTGAAGCAACATCTATGAATCCAGCAACTGTACGTATCAACAGAAAACTGTTCAACCTTGCAGGGAGTTCCATCAACTTGTTCGATGTTGGTGGTCAATCTAACTATTTGAACGAAGTTTTTGATCAATATAAAGAAAGAACTTTCAGTGACACCAAAGCTTTCATTTTCGTAGTTGATATATCCGATGCATCCAACATTATGAGATCCAAGTATTATTTCGATCTAACTATGGAAAATGCAGTCAAATTAGCAGAAGGATCTAAAATTTATGTTTTTGCACATAAGATGGATGTTGTTGCACCCAATAAACGAGAACCTGTTTTACAATCTATTAAAGATATTTTTGAGATAGACGATTTCCCAAATTCAGAATTGTTAGGTACTTCAATCTTCGAAGATACAATCTGGGATGCAATGCAACAAGTATTGGCCTTTGTTTATCCAAAAGATGACAAAAAATCGGTTAAAATTAAGGAAACTTTTAGCAAGCAAGATTTAGCTTTTCTTTCTCTTTCTACAGCCCAAGGTTTAATGTTATATTCTCAACCTGAAAGATATACCGGCTTCAATTTTGTTAAACTTAAGAACGATTTAGCAAAGATGTTTTCTCAAACTTTAATGCTGGAATATGCTACTTTCTCCTTTGATGATAGTCGAGTTTACATGAAGGAAATTGATACAGATTTGGTTTTAACAACTGTTTTTCCACCTAATTTAGATGTAGATAGAGAAATAGAGTATTTTGACACACTAGCTACAGAAATGAAACAATTGTTCCAAACTGATGAACTAATTGGTCGTGCAAGAATCAAGGTGAAAGGAGCTTTAGAGAGTTATCTCGTAAAGAATGGAATTGAGAAATCAGATATACTCGAAAGAAGGATTGAACAAAACATTAACTACAAATGCGATGTTTGTGGAAGAAACCTTCAGAAATCCATTATCGATGTAGCTGTAGAGAGTGCCGAACAGTTAGAAAGAGGAATAAAGATCCAAAAAGGTTTTGGAGCGATATCAGTTGAACTATTCCCCTCACATGAATGTGTAGAAGGAATAAGAGAAGTACCTATCTTCCTTGATGGTCAATTAGAATATCGTCGTTATGATGATAGCAGACCTGTTTAAATATAATTAAAAGAAGTTTAATCAGTAGTTTCTATTTCTTCTTTAATTTCTTCTTTAATTTCTTCTGTTTTCTTTTCTGATCCACTGAATAGGTAAGCTGACAAACTCTTGATATCGTCCATCTTTATTTCCATGTCTTCTAGTTTGAAATCCTCATCTAAAATAATCTCTTTTTTCTGAACTAGAAAACTAGCGAAATCCTGAATATCTGCTGCAGAAAAATCTATAATAGTATTAGCTGCACTAGCTTCTTCTTGAACTGGATCAGGAGAAGGATCTTCCATGACCACCACTGGTTCTGGTTCAGGAACAGTTTCTTCCACATCTACTGCTTCTGAAATAGTGTCTTGAGCTGTAACTTCCTCAACAACTTTTACAACTTGTGGAATTGGTGGAGTTACCGATTCCGAGGGTTCCTCGATTTTTACTTCCCTTTCTTCCACGATGTCTGAAAATTGTTGTTTTAATTTCACAGCTAATGATTCTGGTGAAGGGACAAGTCTTTCTTCTTGAACGATTTCCTTCACTTCTACAGCTGGAGGTTCTGGTAGTTCTACAGCTTCATCAAGTTTTTCGGGAACAGGAGGATATTCTTCAACATCTTCTTTAACAGCTTCCATAATTTCAGAGATTGGTTCTGGTTCAGGAACTTCTTTAGGAGCAGAAACAATTTCTTCTGGATCTACAGCAACCTCAGCTTTTACAATTTTTTCCTTTTTGAAGAATGATTCTTCTTCTACTTGAACAGGTTCAGCTTCAACAACTGGAATCTCTTCAAAAATTTCAACTTCTTCTGCTTTGCTGGTTGGTTGGGAGACAACTTTGTCTACTAAGGCATCTACCTCAATTTCAGTAGATGGAGCAACTTCAGCTATTTCTATTGGTTCTTCTACAACTTCTGCTACAACAGGTTCAGGTTCAGAGACAATTTCTACAGCTG
>JAGLOH010000121.1 GCA_023139025.1 Candidatus Heimdallarchaeota archaeon
AATTAAAGCTGAAAGCTGTTCAATATCTTTTTGTTTGCTGGCGATTTCAGACTGAAGAACATCTCTTCTATGACTTAGCTCCTGTAAATCATTATTGAGTTGATCCAATTGATTCGAGTTTTGACTTTTCTTTTCTTCTCCTGAATTAATAGTTTGATTTATTTCATCAGCTTCTTTGAAGAAGGAGGAAAGTACTTCCGTAAGTTCTCTAATCTTCCCGTTAATCTCTTCTTTTTTGCTAGTTAAAACCTGTTGTAATTCTTCGAGGTTTGCAGCTAGCCTCTCAATATTGTTTTGAGCTGATTCAAGATTTACTCTACTCATTTTATTTCCTCACATTATTAATCTGTGTAAACAATAACAAATAATACACCATTACCTAGCTAAATAAATCTTGTTAAAGTTTAAATGACAAAAGAAAAAGAGAGAAAGGAAAAAGCTTACTGAGTATACGAATCAGGGCTTTCTTCTCCACCTTCAATATTATGGCAAAATGCAACATGAGAGGCAGTATACCATTTAGCTGGTGGATCATCAACACGGCAAATATCCGATACTAGAGGACAGCGTGTTTGGAATTTGCAGCCTGGAGGGGGATTAATAGGAGTTGGGATATCTCCAGTCAAGAAGATTTTCTTTGAGCGTTTGGTAGGATCAGCAATTGGTACTGCTGAAATCAAGGCTTTAGTATAAGGATGCATCATTGCTTCAAAAATTTCATCACTGGTTCCTGCTTCCATGATTCTACCGAGATACATGACGTTTACTTCATCACAAAGAATCTTAACGAGTGAAAGATCGTGAGCAATAAAGAGATAGGTTAATCCCATTTTTTTCTGCAAGTGTAAAATCAGTTGGATAATAGCTGCACGGACTGATACATCAAGGTTAGATACAGGTTCATCCATGACAATAAAATCAGGCTCCAATGCTAATGCTCTAGCAATACCTATCCTTTGCCTTTGACCACCGCTGAATTCGTGAGGATAACGGTATGCATGGTGAGGGGCAAGACCTACATCTTTTAGAAGAGTTAAAACTCTGTAACTAGCTTCGTCACCAGATGCAACTCCATGAATGTCAAATGGTTCGATAATAATATCGTGAGCTGTAGCTCTTGGATTTAATGAAGCATAAGGGTCTTGAAATACTATCTGTAAATGTCTTCGAATCTCCTTCATTTCATCAGAAGTTAAACGATTGATGTCAATACCTTTGAAATAAACAGCCCCATCAGTAGGTTCGTGTAACCTTATGATTGTTTTTGCGGCTGTACTTTTTCCGCAACCAGATTCACCAACTAAACCAACAATCTTTCCTTTTTTAATCTGAATGGAAATACCATCAACAGCTTTAAGATGCGCTACTCGAGGTCGCTTATTGAAAGGAGGAATATATGGTAAAGCAAAGTATAGAACAATAATAGCTCCAATAATAATGAGTCCAATTACTTGTTCAAAAGCAAATACTACTATTCCTGCTACGAAAGCTATCATAAACCATGTAGTTTCAAAGGGAACTGGAATATCGAAGAATTTCTTCAGATTTTCTATTTCTAGAATAACGTCTTCTCCCATTTCCTTAGTTCGAATTCGATCTGCAAGTAAACCCTTTTTCTGTTGTTTTTCATGAAGTTTATCAATAAAAGATTCTGCACTACTCATTTTTTCACCTCAGCTGCAATACTTTTTGGCACAGTACCAATAACGCGTTTGTCTCCTCTTTCAGCCATCCAAGCTTTACCTTCGTCAGTATAAAGATGGCATCGAACTGAATGTCCAGGTTCTATTTCAACTAATTCTGGTACAACACTTTCACAAAGACCCAACATGTGATAATCACAACGTGGATGGAATCGACAAGCAGATGGCGGATTAATAAGATTAGGAATAGCTCCACGAATAATTGTTAAATCATCACGAGCTGCATCAGGACGAGGAATCGCACCTAATAAACCACGAGTATAAGGGTGATAAGGGGATTTGAAGATAATCATGATATCACCAATCTCACAAATAAAACCGGCATACATGACAGCAACTCTATCGCACATTTCGGCAATAACACCCATGTCGTGTGTGATCAAAATAATACTCATATCGAACTCTTCACTTGTAGCTTTGAGCAATTCAAGGATTTGAGCTTGAATGGTCACGTCAAGAGAAGTGGAAGGTTCGTCAGCAATTAAGAGTTCAGGATTACAACTTAAACTCATCGCAATCATGACTCTTTGTCTCATTCCGCCAGAGAACTCGAAGGGATAGTTATCTACACGTTCATCTGCACTTGGAATACCTACAAGAGACATGATTTTAATTGACTTTTCTTTTGCTTCTTTCTTAGTAACTTTTTGGTGCAGCATAATAGCTTCGCTAATTTGGTCTCCGACTGTGAAGACGGGATTTAGAGATGTCATTGGGTCCTGGAAAATCATTGCTATCTGGTTACCTCTTATTTTACGCATATCTGAATCACTAAGTTTGCGAAGATCTTGGCCGTGGAAAATTACTTCCCCACTAAGTATCTTACCCGGTGGATCTGGGACAATACCTAATATAGATAAAGCTGTAACTGATTTACCCGATCCTGACTCACCTACTAATCCAAGAGTTTCTGACTTGTATACCTCAAGATCAACTGATTCTATTGCTTTAACTACACCTTCTTCCGTAAAAAAGTACGTACGCAAACCGTTTATCTCCAACAATATGTCTTCTGATGGTCTACTCATAAAATCACTTTTTATATTATTAGCTAATAATCTTAAATTACTTGGTTGATTTTGTTATTCTAACTTTTATAAGTTTGCCTATTTTTACTCAAGATTTCAAGAGCCTATTAAAATATATCCACTAGCTGAGTAAAAACATCCAGAAATGGGTTTAGACGAAGTTTCTACAAAATGATGAAAACCAAAAGAATGTCAAGAACTGTTCATTTTTTTGGGATACCAACTTTTTGTAGTTTCTTTCTAAATCTTAATACATCTTTTCTTAATGTTGAGAGGTGTACATTTAATTCCTTTTGCAAGTGAAGCATGATATAAAGTTTCACTGCTGGATAGTTTAAATAGAAAGGGAAAAAAACTACTATCATTGTTAGTGCAGCATTACTTATACTTGCAAATGGGATAATTTTCTTTCGGATAAGTTTAGTGATTTCTTCCAACACTACATCTAGCTCCTCACTAGCCTGTGGGAGAATCTGTTTCAAGTATTTTGCTAGGAGATTGACTTTTGCATGCAGCTCATCAGTAACATTTTCGCTATCATTGCGCAATAATTTGGCATTATCTAGAATTTTTTTTGCTTGTGTGATTTTTCTAGTGTAAACACCTATGTCTCTGTCAACACCCCAAAATCGTAAGATTCTGTGCAACAATTTTTGTTGTAATTCTCTACCATAATAGGCTAAAGTATTATCAAGAAGAGCGAGAAAATAAGCTAACATATCATCGTTGTTGAAGCTATTGTCACCAGAGTGACTTTCAAGCAATAAATCACTTAGATATTGGAATTGGATGAATGCTTCCGCAAAGATATTTTCAGGTATAGATCTTTTGGCTAAATCAGAAATGATCTCAATAAATCTGAAGATATGGCGTAGGTCTTGGCTCCAATCAATGCGCTCCAATTTCCCATTAATTAGAAAGAGTGGGGTTTGCAATTCACGGATAGTCTTTTCAAGGGGTTGTAAGTGCACTGAGTCAACGATAGTAGTCATTTTTTCCTCAAAAATATATATGGAATTTGATTTAAATACCCAATAGAATTTTTGTGCAATTAGGTTACAGCTGGAGAGGAATAAATAGTGCTCAATCTTTCAAGTAGATGGTGAGTCTCCCTCCCGGTTTTTAGACTTCACCCAATCTACAAGATTTTTGACTCTGACGTGCAACAGACAAGGCACATCAAATAGATAATGACAACTTTGATTAATAAAGGATGAAAAAATAGTTGCAGTTTATTTGCATGAAAGTAAATAAAAAGAAGAAAAAGAATTGAAAGAAGGCATTAATCCTTCAGTCTAGGATCGAGAGCATCCCTTAAAGCGTCACCGAGTAAGTTGAAACCTAGCACCGTAAAGAATATGAAAAGCGCTGGAAACATCGGCATCCATGGATAATCAAGTAAATCGTTCTGCCACTTATTGAGATCGTCTCCCCAACTTACAGCATTTGGATCTCCGAAACCGAAGAAGGCTAATGCCGCAAAGAGGAAGATTGTATTTGCAATCCCTAGCGTTACGATGATGATTAGCGGTGCCAACGAGTTCGGTAGGATATGCTTGAAAATAATTCTCATATCACTCGCACCGAGCGCACGTTCCGCTTCAACGAAGTCTTGATGCTTCAATGAGAAGAAGTTTGACCTTACGATGAGAGCTGTTCCACCCCAACCAATGAGTGAAAAGAATATTACAACTACCGCGTAACGACCCCCCGGTATATTCACATCCTCAAAGAGCACTATAATGAATATCATCAGTATGAAGCCTGGCATTGAGTAAAGAATTTCGATAATCCTTTGTAGGACTTCATCAATAAATCCACCATAGAATCCTGCAATTGATCCTAAAAAGGTACCAATGATAACTGTGGTCATTTGACCAATGAAACCAAGAGCTAAGGAGACTGTTGCTCCAAAGAAAATACGTGATACCATGTCGTGACCAATTCCATCAGTACCAAAAGGATGTGCAAATGATGGGGGAAGCTTAGCTAATTCAGGGAAATGGTGTCGGGGGTGTTGAAATAATACCAGAGGACTGTCCGCCGGCATTCCCGGTAACCATAGTTCGATATAGAGGTTATTCAGACTGGCTGGATTAGAGGGATCTCCAAGGAGAGCGCCTTGATGAGTAAGCCAGTTGTCAAACCCGAGTATAATCCAAGATGCGAAAGCCATTAGGATAAGGAAAATGACGATGTAAAGACCAAGCATACCCATCTTGTCTTTTTTAATCCTCCTCCAGACAATAGACCATTGTCCGGCTCCTTTCATGGTTTCGATTTCTCGAAGAGTTTTTTCATCTAACAGAAATTCAGTAGATTGTTCTTGTTCTGCTGTTGCCATATTGTAAATCACACCTTAGTATTTAATCCTCGGGTCGATGAAAACGTACGTGATATCCGTAAGTAAACGCGCTACTAAGAAGAGCAACGGAAATATCGTGTTCGTAGCCATCATCATCGGATAATCTCTAAATAGAGCGCCTTCTAGGAAGACTGTACCAAGTCCTGGCCATCCAAATACTGATTCAATCATTACTGATCCTGCTAGTAATCCTGGTAGGGAGTTACCTATGATTGTAACGATTGGTAACAATCCATTTCTGAATGCGTGCTTGTAAATTACTGCTCTGTTATCCAGTCCTTTTGCTTTCGCTGTCGTGATATAATCTTGTCTTAGAATCTCTAGTAACTGTGATCTTACCAATCTTGCCATAAATACCAGTCCACCTAGTGTTAACGCCAGAGTTGGCAATATTAGATATTTATAGAAGGTTGGATTCAAAAACAGTGGTTTCCTGAATGCATCCTTATTGGCTACTCCTGTAAAATTGAATAATTGAAATGATAATAGCATCAGGAGTTTTGCTAGCCAGAACAGAGGCATTGAATACCCTAGTAGCATTGCGACCGTTAACGACCTATCCCAGAAAGAGTTTTGTCTTGTTGCTGATACTACACCTATTGCTGTTGCGAGTAATAGCGAGAAGAAGAACGAGAGCACATTTAGTACAACTGTATATATAGCTCGTTCTGATATAATCTGCGATATAGGTACACCTTCACCCGCCTGCGTATAGTACCACGAATTCCCTAGGTCAAAATGTAGCAAATCATTAACAAAATCTATATATCGATTAAACCATGGGACGGTGTAATAATCGCTATCTAAAAGCCCCATTTCGATTGCTTCGCCATTATATGCTGCATTATAACAATCGTCATGATCACAATGAATTAACCCAAGTCTAACGACTACGGGATCACCGGGACTGACATTGATAAGCGTGAAATTCATCAAAGTAATTCCAAGCATAACTGGGACAATATATATGGTTCTTCTAATTATGAATCCTTTTAATGACATATATTTTTCTCCGCGAAGTTTATACTCATAAGAGTATTAGTGAGTCACTAATTATATTTATGGCCAGTTTATGCATTTTTAAGTCTTATGAAGAAACTAGGGGAAATATATATAAGTAAGAAAAGTCTCGGGTTAGTTCTCAAAATTGGTCTTTTCTGCTCTCTTGCTCTCTCTTTGTGGCTTCTGCTTAATTTTGCTTATTATTCTATCCTTTTGGTTCTTCATCTAAGTTTTGTTGGTCAAAAGTTATTTTTCCATCATGCATATGTAAAATTCTTTTTGCTCTTTTTGCTGCTGATAGATCATGTGTTACTAGTGCTATTGATGTCCCTCTCTCCTCATTGAGTTGTTTGAACAAATCCAGTACTGTTTGTCCTGTATTTGTGTCTAGATTTCCTGTCGGCTCATCTGCTAGGAGTAAAATAGGTTCGTTAATTAACGCTCGCATAATAGCTACTCTTTGTCTTTCTCCTGAACTTAATTCTTCTGGGAACTTATTCTGCAGATGTTCTATTTCAAATTCCTTGAATATTTCTAACACTCTTTTTTGTCTCACTTCATATGGAACTCCATCAAAAATCAATGGCAATTCCACATTTTCCTTTCCTGTTAACCCTTCAACTAGATTAAAGAATTGAAAAACAA
>JAGLOH010000122.1 GCA_023139025.1 Candidatus Heimdallarchaeota archaeon
TGTAGTAGCGTATTTTTCAAACAAAATTCTAGATTTCTTGGTTCGTTTTTTGTTATACAAAGACCTAAGGAATAGAGGTTATGTAGTAAAAGAACACTCAGAAACTGGAAAATACTTTGAGTTATATGAGAGAGGAGCAACACCAAACAATGCTAAACATTTGGCATTAGTTGTTACAATGGTAGAAGGTGTACTGTTTGATATTGACGATATTGATCAAATTGTTTCACAGGCAAAAGAAATCAGTAAGCAGTTAATTTTCGCCGTTATAGATAGTTTAGGAGATGTTTCTTACTATAGTGTAAGTGAATTAGAATTCACAAAAATAGATATCGATGGTTAAGGTTTTATTATGCATTACGTCCCAGATACTTCAACAATAATCAATGGTCAGTTTCTAAAATATCTTGCTGAAAAGGAAGATATTGAATCAATCGTTCTTTCTCGTGTTGTAATAGCTGAAATTGAAAATATGGCAAATCAAGCTAAAACAGCAGGTATGACAGCTTTAGAAGAATTACAGCGTATGAGAGATTTTTGTGCAAAACAAGGTATAAACATGATTATTGATGGTCAAAGACCAACATATAACCAAATTAGAGGTGCATCAATAGGTGAATTGGATGCTCAAATTAGAGAACTGGCAGCTGAATATGATGCCATTCTAATAACTTCTGACCGTGTAATGGCAGAGATAGGAAAAGCTGAAGGATTAGCAGTTGTTTTCATGAAAGAGGAGACAAAAAGTTTGGGAAAGAAAGTCGAAGATTATTTTGATGAACAAACTATGTCTTTACATCTAAGAGAAAACAACTTACCTCTAGCAAAAAAAGGACTCCCTGGTAATTTTCAATTAATACCTCTTCAAGGAGAACCCATTCTAACTCGCGAGACATTAGATGAACTAGCAAAAGACGTAATTGAAAGAGCGTCTAGAGAAAAAGATAGTTTCATAGAATCTGATCGACATGGAACAACTGTAATCCAGTTGAAAAATACTAGAATTGTCATACTTCGACCACCTTTTAGTGATGCGATGGAAATTACTGCTGTTAGGCCAATTGTAAAACTAACCTTAGGGGACTATAAAATCGATTCAAAGCTACTTGAAAGGATAGAAACACAAGCTGAAGGAATAATTATTGCTGGGCCACCTGGTGCTGGAAAAAGTACCTTTGCTACAGCAATGGCTGAATTCTATGCTGATAAAGATAAAATTGTTAAAACTTTTGAAAATCCAAGAGATCTCCAAGTGGATAATAGAATAACACAAATGTCCGGTTTTGAAGGAGATATTTCTGCGTCTGCTGATTTGGTTCTTTTAATGAGACCCGACTATGTAATTTATGATGAATTGCGAAGAACTAAGGATTTCGAAACTTATTCCGATTTACGTTTAGCAGGAGTAGGGCTGCTTGGGGTTGTTCATGCTACTCAAGCTATAGATGGTCTTCAAAGATTTATCAAGAGGGTTGATTTAGGTATTATCCCATCAATTGTCGACACAATTATCTTCATCTCTGAAGGGAAAATATCGAAAGTTTATACGCTTGAGCTTACAGTAACAATGCCAAAAGGATTTACTGAACGTGATTTAAGTCGTCCTGTAATTAAGGTTAAAGATTTCCACACAAATAAGGATGAATATGAAATTTATACATTTGGAGAGCAAATTGTTGTTTCACCTCTCATGAAACTAAGTATGAAACACTCTAAAACAGGTAAAACAATCACAGCTAATTCTGCTCAAATACAAAAGGTTCTCAAGCAATATTCTGTTTATGATTTTACCTATGACTTTGATCCACCTAATTCTCTTACCCTATTTGTTTCAAATAAAGATAAACCCCGTGTTATTGGAAAGGATGGTCGTAATATCGATGAAATAGAACAGAAATTAGGATTATCAATAACTGTAAAATCATTTAACGAGCAAGAAGAAATGGAATTTGTCATCGATATGTATCCTTCTAAAGGTAAACTTAATCTTGTGTTTCCTAGTGTTTGTGTAGGTAAAGATGTTATTCTAGCGGTAAATGGGTCACCCTTGACTCAATTAACTGTTGGTAAAACTAGTGAGATAAGTGTTGCAAAAAATACAGAAATTGGTAAAATGCTCATGGAAGCTCATCAAAAGGGAGATACCATAACAGCTTTATTGTAAGCTATGAATCCCTCTTTATCAATTTTGCATTATTTTTATTACCAATAATGATTTTATCTGCATCAGAAGGAAATAGGCCATTTTCAACGACTCCAGCAATGTTATTCAGGTTCATCTCCATGTTAAACGGATTATACTCTTGTTTGAAGGTTATGTCTCCTATTATGTTGCCATTGTCTGTTATAACTGGTCCTTTCTTTCCTGTACCATATCGAAGTTGAAGTTCTCCTCCTAGATTGAATATGGGTTGAAGAACTGTTATGATAGCTTGTTTTATGATTTCTACAGGAACGGGATAGCTTAACAGATCTCTTGGATATTTTGAGCTATCTGCAATTACTAAGAATTCTTGAGAAGCTCTTGCTATTATTTTTTCCAGTGTTAAAGCTCCCCCGCTACCCTTAATCATAACATAATCTTTGGTAATGATATCTGCACCATCTACATAGATGTTTATCTCAGGATATTCAAGTAACGTTGAAACAGGTAATCCTGCTTTAACCAATTCTAGATGAGTTTCTGCAGAGGATGGGATGGTGATTATTTCTAATTCATTTTTATCAACAAGTTCTCCTAATTGTTGAATGAAGTACTTCACTGTTGAACCGGTTCCTATTCCTACAACAAATCCATCATAAATGAATTCTTTCGCTGCTTTTTGAGCAGCAAGAAATTTAGCTTTTTCTTGATCAGAGAACTTTGAATCTTTTGAATTCATCATTAAGTCACTTCGAGTTAATCAGAACTGAAGACAATTTAGTTAAAACAAATTAAAACTTTTTTACTATCATTAATTTTATAAAATAAAAATAAGAGGAGTAGAAAATATTCTCTATTTTCATTCCTTTTCAGACGAGAATTTTACCATCGTGAAGCAAATTTTATTGCTGTTCACTCATGAATTTTTTTAATCTGTCTAATTCTTTTAACATCTCTTTTCGAAGAGCCGCTATTGATGTACTCTTTGCAAACAAATCCCCTTCTCCTTCTCCTCCTGCTGGAGCAGCTGCTGGAGGCACTACTACACCTGGTGGTTTTGGAGTTGGAACAGTTGGCGCTGGAATTGAAGGTGTTGTAGCTGGTGCACCAGTTGGTATTGGTGCTGGCATTGGTGGACTTGGAACTGCTGTAGGTGGTGGTGTCTTACCCACACTTGGAGGTAGTGGAGGGGCTGTTTTTCCAGTTATTGGAGGTGCAGCTGGTGATGGTGGTGCTGGGGGTGTTGCAACAGCTTTTCCCCTTTTCCTCTTTTTTGGAGGTTTAACCGGTTTAACGGCTACTGGGGGAGCTGGAGGTGCAGTTGCTGGAGTAGCTGAAGGAATATCTATTTTCTCTTCACCCTTTATCTTACTCAGATAATCTCCCTGCATCTTCTTTAGTTCCTCTTCAAGTTGAGAAACTTCAGCTTCTCTTGCTGTTTTTTCAATCTCATCTTCAATTTTCTTAACATCTGAAGCGTATCTTACTGATAATCTACCAAATACTGATTCACTGATATCCTTCTTCCTATGAGCACTAGACAAAGCTTGCTGTGCTGCCTCGAACTTTGTTTTTTCAATTTTAAGAATAGCAATACGTTCTGAAGGAGGAATATCTGAAGGTGTGGGTAGATCTGAATCCATATCTAAATCAAGGAGAGAAGGGCCTTCTTTCTTTCGATATACTCTTGTTGTAATGAACACTATAAGTGCACTTAGAAATGTAAAAATAACCAAAAGATAAATTAGCATCTTCACTCCTGGATCAGTTAAACTTGCTGGAGGTAAATTCTCAAACCAATCTATAAGCGACATATCCTTGCCTCTGAATTATTATTATTATAATCCTTTTATTTGTTTCTCTGTCTATTAAGTTATTAGATTATACTTAATAAACTCTATCAAAGTGTCCAATTAAAAAAGAAGATAATATCTCGAAAATACTGTTCCTTTTATGTGAACAACAGTGCATTTTTTCTATAAACAACGGTTTTACTGCTTTTTAGCTTCTAATATTGCTTTTACTCTTTTTAATCTCGAAAATGTTTCTCTCTCTTGTTCTTCAAGAGTACTTGCAATGAATTTTGCTGTTGCAAGTAATTTTGGAATTAAGATATAGTTCAGAGCATTAACTCTTCTCTTAGTTTTATTAATTTCAACAGCTAGTTTTTCAAGTAAAGTCATCTTCTCGGCAATAATCATCAGTGTTCTCAATGACTTGCGAAAATAAACTATTGACCTATCTAGTTGTGCACTCGAACTAGTTAAACCATAAAACACATCTTCTCCTTCCTTCTGAATCTCATTAACAATAAACCTAGGCGATCTAACACCCATGATACTAACAGTTTGTGGAGTAATTTCTAAAACAGCAGGTGCATATTGAGCGAGATCTCTAATTTTGTCTGGACCTACAATCATCTCAGCTTTAGCAAGAGATTGATACGCAATCCTTAGTTCTTCTTCTACTTGTTTTCTAGCTTCTCTTACTTCATCTTTGATGGCATATAATTCAATAACTAGTGCATCCATCTTCTCCTTAAGAAGATCATGTCCTTTTTGAGCAAGCCTAATTCGAGATTTTGTATTAAGAAGCTCCATTCTTGTTGCACTAATTGTACCAAATTCTGGTGTTGCCATCAACGGAAATAATACCAGTTAAGTTAAATAGTTTTTGTTCTGTAGAAACCCCCTAGATTTGCTTGTAAGAGCAGTTTTTAGTATAATCATAACAATGTTAAGAATGGAAAGATATTTTACTCGATACAATTTCCATTATTAAAAGACAGATGTGACACTGAATGACATTAGACATCTACAATAGAATAAAGGATACCGATGAGCTCGTTTTTCCAGGAACCCGTTTAGCAGTTACAGAGGAATTTATAGGTGGACAAGGTACATTTTCAGAAGGTAACTATATCTATGCTGCTGTAGCAGGAAAAGTTAACATAAATATTGAAAAACATGAAATATCAGTTATGTCAAAAGCAAAACCTGCAACTATTCCTAAAAATGGCGATACAGTAATTGGTGGAGTTGTAAATGCTTCTCGTCAAATGATAACCGTATCTGTGAACTATATCAATAACAAGGAAGTTTATCCAACTTATACAATGGTTATCCATGTCTCTCAAATCTCAAGAGAATATTTGGATTCAGTAGATGAAGCAGTACGTTTGGCTGATATTGTTAGAGCCAAAGTAATTGATGCTAAGACCATTCCCCTACAAGGATCTTTAATAGGTTCACAACTTGGAGTTATATTAGCCGGTTGTTCAAGATGTGGGGAGAAATTGGAGAAAATAGGGAGAGACAAATTGAAATGTTCTGAATGCTCTTATTTTGAAAAAAGGACAACCACTATTGATTATGGAAGTGGAAAATTAGCATTCAAAACATAAACTAATTTTTCATTACTAGATTGGTGATTAGTTTGGCAAAAACAACCAAGAAAGAAGTATATGTTAATATTGTAAGGAAAGATTTGTTAGAATACTTCCTAGAATTGCTCTCGGATTCCTTACGTTATGTGGAGTTTATTTTTACACATAGAAAAGGAAAATCCAAAATTTCTTTGTTTGGAGAAAGGGAGAGTGTAAATCAGTCTGCTATTAAAGTTAAAATTCTTGCGAAAATGTTTAATCAATCTGCAGTTCTCAATACTGATGGTTATTATGTTCATGATTTGAAACTTATACAACAAATTGGATCAAAAATCATCTCTTTACAAAGTATAAGTACAGTATTAAATCATTTGGAAATCCTTTCATCAGTAAAGAATCAGAATTTAGTTACAAAAGCAAGTATGCAAGAAGTACAGAAGATTTTGTCAGCAATGCATGAAATAATACAAGAAACTCCTTTAAATGTTAGAACACAGATAATGAAGAGAATTTTAGCTACAGTTAGTTACTGTACAGAACTTTCACCATCTTTTATTCTTGATAAAGGATTGGAAATGGAATATTTCAAGAAGCAGAAACACACCATCTCAATAAACTATAATCCTGAGAAATGTATCACAGAACTGATAGAGAAATTGTCTGGAGATTCCTTTCAAACTGAGTATCTTGAATCCAGAGACAAAGATGCAGAGATAGAGAAGATTTTATTTAGAGAATAAAAACAGTCTAGACTGGTAAGATATTTAAATCAAGTATTAAAACAAACATCAGAGGCAATGAAATGCTGATTAATATTCTAAAAAAAGACAAGGGTTACATAAAATTTAACATCAAAGCTACAGACCCCCACACATTATTTAATATCTTACGTGAAGAGCTACTAATAGATACAGAGGTAGATTTTGCTGGGTACTGGCGCGATGAATCTTTCTATGAATCAGTCATTTTTCAAGTAAGAATGAAGAAGAAAACTGCCGATCCACTTGTTTCTATAAATTCTGCATTAGACAGATTGGAAAAACAATCGAAGGAATTTATAGAGTTATGCAAAGCAAAAATTGAGTAAGGAGGTAGTCTTTTGGGCTCACCCTTGGAATTTACTCCAGATTTAAATGAACTTCT
>JAGLOH010000123.1 GCA_023139025.1 Candidatus Heimdallarchaeota archaeon
ATTATCTGGAAATATCAATTTGGTGTTTTTACCAGAAGGAAATTTGTTACCAGCCACTATCATGTTTTATTTGCTGTTAAAAACGAAAAAAGCTATTTCTTCAATAAAGTTGAGCACTATCCTGAAGATGTTTGGAATTTCAAAAGAGAGTATGAAAGAGGAACAAGGAAGAACGCCACTAAACTTCCTCTAGCGGTTGTTTTAAGATGTATAGATTTTGGAAGCAAACCTGGTGATTTGGTTTTAGATCCGTTTATGGGTAATGGCACAACAGCTGTTGCTGCAAAAGGTTCTTTCAGACATTTCCTTGGTTTTGAAGTTAATCAAACACTAAGTGATATAATTGAAAAAAGTGTAACCCAAACATCAATAGGAGATTTCTATATACCTTACAGTGAAAAACCAGATGAAATAGTAAGAAAAGCTAGAAAGAAATTTAGTAAATAACGTATTTTTAATAAATCTTCCACAGCTTATTCTTTTTGATACTTGAAACTTAACTTAACCTTGGCTCTATATGCAACAATCATCCCATCATTTATTCTTGCATCTAATTTCATTACTTCAACAATCCGAAGGTCTCTAAGTGATTTTGAAGCTTGTGCAACAGCTGCTTGAACTGCTTCTTCCCAATTATTTGGAGAGGAACCAACCAATTCAACTATTTTGTAAACTTTATCTTCATCCATACTCTTTCCTCCTATTTTCTTTAATCATATTATATTGTCTCTAGATTTATTTAAAGATTTGTTGTTTGACATTTTGCTTTGTTAAAAGGTAAAGTTAAAATTCTATTCTTTTTTTCTATTCAAGGTGAAAAAAATCCCATTTACGGAAAAAGATGTCAATGACATTGTCAAGATGATCAATGAATCTAACTACGTAGTAGTTTTTACTGGTGCTGGAATAAGTACTGAATCTGGTTTAGCTGATTTCAGAGGTGAAGATGGTATCTGGACAAGAAAAGAAAAGGGATTACCACCTAAAAAAGGAAAACATTTTGATGAAGTTAAACCGAATGAGGGACATCTTGCTCTAGTTGCCTTGCAGGACATGGGAGTACTCAAATTCTTGATTTCTCAGAATGTGGATAATCTACATCTTAAATCCGGTATTAAACCTGAATTGATAGCTGAACTTCACGGGAACTATATGTATATGAAATGTATAGAATGTGATACTAGATATAAGCGGGAAGAGATTGGTTGGGAACGAGAAATTCATGGAAGAGGTTTTAGGACAGAGAAACAACTTGATAATCAACCAGTATGTCCAAAGTGCAATGGTAGAATAATTTCTTCTGTTATTAATTTTAATGACCCTATGCCTGAGAAAGAAATGATGATATCAAAGAAACACACTCAGAAGTGTGATCTAATGTTGGTTGTAGGATCAAGTCTATCAGTTTTTCCTGCTGCAGGATTGCCTAGAAAAGCACAAAAGAATGGTGTAAAATTAATTATTATTAATATAGACTCAACACCTTTGGATGAAAAAACCGATATCAAGCTTGAGGTTAGTGCTGGAGAAATTTTATCAAAAGTAGTAGCAAAACTAAAAGAAAACTAGTTAAACGAATTTATTAAGACTAATTAATTTTTTAAACAAGCTAAAAATAATAAACCTTTATGACAAGAATTAGAGATACTATAAAGAAATTCTATTCCGAGTTAATTATGTTTGCAATCTTGTTCTTATTCTTCTTTCAAGCGCTCTCTGATTTGGTTGAAACAATTTATGGTTTCGCTCTCTTAAACCTAGAACCTGATGAAAACATTCTGGGATTAGTATTTCTTGTTACTCCTGTTGTACTTTTATTCTTCCGTAAAAGGCTGTCAGATATGATTTTAGTTATACTTGGAGAATTGATGATTTTATCTAGATTGCTAGATCCATTACTAAAAAGACAAGGAATATTAGTTACTTCAGGTCTAGCAGTTGGATGTTTCTTAGTTTTCTTTCCAATTTATTTAACAAGGATGAAAAATGAAGAGAAGAGAACGAGTACTACTCTCGGATTATCACTAGCAATAGCTGTTACTTTATCCATATTACTTAGATCTTTAAATTCCTCTATTGATATTTCGATGTATAGCTGGTTTCAAGTGATTGGCTGGATTTTCGGGATTATTGCAGGAATTATGCTATTTGGGATGAAATTCAATAGTGAAGGACAGAAGGAAACCCAAGAAGTAATCAAAGAGTCTTCAAAAGGAAGTGGTTTTGGAAAAATCCTTGCGTTAACTGCTGGACTAGTCAGCGTTTTCATTATCATTTGGTTTACTTTTGCTAGTCCTACGGTTATTTCTAGATGGACCGAGGGGAATTATATTGGAATAACTCTAGGCATTCTCGGAGTCTTATCTTTGTTTGTAATAGGACAAATGCTTAAACCAGATCTGTTAAGCAAATTGAGAACATGGATGCTTTGGGTTTGGAATGGTGTATTCGCTATGTCTCTTTTCCTAACTGTTCTTGTTCATCAACTTAGCTTTCCCGATGATTCAGCTTTATATCCTATAGTTGCCCCTCATACAGCTTGGTACTATCATATACCGCTAGCTATAATGATTCTTCTATCACCAATAATCTATGTTGATTTTATGCTCCTAACAAGAGAAATAATCAAGATAAAACCCTCCACTAGAAAAATGGGTGGTAGTTTCGCATTAGCTGGTAGTCTATACATTATTGTAATGATCTTTGTTCAAATATTACCCAATATTTGGGGTTACCTTGAACCGATTAGTACAGGATTTAGAGATAAGTATTGGCTAGCTTTCTTCTTACCTGGTCTTGTATTGACTTTATCCATATTACTAGTTAAGAAAAGCTCGTTTGATTTAGGTAAACTATACACAAATAAAAGAAGAAATATTAGTGTAATAGTACTGCTCAGTACAATTTTCCTAGGAACATTAGTAGGTACCCTTGTAACTAAGCCTTATCCAAACTATACACCAGATGGAGAGCTGGTTATAATGACATTCAATATTCAACAAGGAAGAAATGTTTCAGGAGATAGGAATTTTGATGGCCAAATTGCGCTGATAAAACAAGTTGATCCTGATATACTTGGATTGCAGGAGTGTGACCCTACTAGGATTTCTGGAGGAAATCTAGATGTCGTTAGGTACTTCGCAGAAAAACTCAATATGTACTCGTATTATGGTCCAAATACTGTTACTAACACGTATGGATGTGCAATCCTTTCTAAATTCCCCATATCGAATGCAATGTCATTCTTTATGTTCAGTGATGAAGAACAAATTGGTTCAGCTCAAGCTGAAGTAACGTTAGATTCAATCATTTACAATGTTTTTGTCAATCATCCCTCTGGTGCAACAAGTACAAAGATTCTACAACAAGAAGAGATGCTAACAAGAGTAAATGGATTAAGCAACGTTATTTTTATGGGTGATTTTAATTTCAGAAAAGATTCTGTACAATATAGCTTAACTACAGCAGTACTCAATGACAGCTGGTATCTTAAATGGCCCACTGGATTAGATGATAATTTATTCAATAGTACAGATAGAATTGACCATATATTTGTCAGTCCAGGAACGACTGTTTTAGATGCAAGATATATACTAACAGAACAATCAGACCATCCCGTATATTGGATTAGAATCTCAATCTAATCGCTTTTTTCCTTCCCTTTTTTTTCATATCATACTAATACTTTGTTCATTTTCCATAGTAATTATCTTCAAGAAAAAGAGATAAACTCTTTTCTGCTCAAACAATCAAGTTTTTTATTTAACAGTATAAGAACGATTAGTACTCTTCCCCAATATCATCAGTGATTTTGTCATTTTCATGATCGTCAATGTCTAGATGATTAATTCCTAATTTCCTCATTGCTTGAATAAGTTCTGTCTCAGTTAAATCTTCTGCTGGTCTTCCATAATAACCTTCAATACGAGCTACATCCTCTTGATGAAATTTGTAATTATGTCTGCTATTTGCAAGAGCGAGTATTATCACAGAGCCGAAAATGAATCTTCTTGATCTTCTAATCATTCTTCTTTGTCGTCGAAATATTCTTCTTTGACGTCGAACCATCCCTCTTCTAAGTGGTCTTCTCATTGGACCCCTTAATGGTCTCCGCATAGGTCTTCTTCTTCGAGCCATAATATTTTCACAAAGAAAGATAGCAATTTCTTATATAAAAACACTGGGAAATCAAAATCATTTTTAGTTGGAAAATTATCTAATACTCTCCAACAAAACTTTTTATGAATGATTCAATATGATAATTTGATGATTCCAATACCTGCAAATCTAAACCTCAAAGATGGTAAATTTGTTCTCAGCAAAAATTCCAAAATTCACTCAACTAAATCAGTTGCGAATCTGAAACACTATTTCATATCTTATTTCTCAGAGAATTTTGGAGTGACACTAGAATCATCCAAAGAGTATTTAGTAGAGAATTCAATTAACTTCAAGCTTGATGATACACTAGTTAAACTAGGACCAGAAGGATATGAACTTATAATTACAGATGATCACATAGATGTTCGTTCATCTGGAGAAGCAGGTATTTTTTATGGAATTCAAACAATAAAACAATTACTACCTCAAGATGGTGATGAAACTGCTTTAAATCAAGAATATAATGGGGCAATTCCATGTTTAATAATAGAGGATTTTCCGCGCTTTAATTGGCGAGGATTTATGTTTGATGTTGGAAGACATTTTCACAGCTTAGACACAATTAAACGGGTCTTAGATTTAATTTCCCTTTTGAAAATGAATGTGTTTCATTGGCATTTAACAGAAGATCAAGGATGGAGAATTGAAATCAAGAAATACCCCCAACTTACAGAAATAGGTTCAAAAAGAAAGGATTCAAAAGTTGGTGGTTGGACAAGTAAGAAATACCGTGGAAAACCACATGAAGGATTCTATTCTCAAGAACAAGTTAAAGAGATAGTTCAATACGCAAAAGAGAGATTCATAACAATTGTTCCAGAAATAGAAATGCCTGGCCATTCTTCAGCTGCAATCGCTTCCTATCCTGAAGTAAGTTGCAAAAACAAGAATATTGATGTACCAATAAAGTTTGGAATTTTTTCAGATGTGTTTTGTCCAGGAAAAGAGATTACATTTGAGTTTTTAATAAATATTCTAGATGAAATACTAGATTTGTTTCCTTCAGAGATTATACACATCGGCGGAGATGAGGTTCCAAAGAAAAACTGGAAGAGTTGTATCGATTGTAAAAGGCGAATGGAAGAAGAAGGTTTGGAAAAGCACAAAGAGCTACATTCCTATTTTACAGAAAGAATAAGTGATTATCTAAAATCTAGAGGAAGGAGAACAATAGGGTGGAATGAGATTTTGGATGAAAAAACAGATGTTGGTGTAATCGGACAATTTTGGGCTCCAACAGGTAAGAAACAAGTACTTAAACATATCAGAAAAGGTGGAGAAATTGTTGTCTCGAATTTCTTTCATTATTATCTCGATTATAATTATTTCGTAATCCCTCTTAGAAAAACATACAACTTTGATCCTATTCCTAAAGGATTGAAAAAGGAGCATTATGATCAAATTATGGGGGTGGAAGCACCTATCTGGACCGAGTGGGTTCCTAATACAGATAGACTAGATTGGCAGGTTTTTCCAAGACTTGCTGCCGTAGCTGAAACAGCTTGGACTTTGGAACAGAATAAGAATTATCGTTCTTTTGTCAATAGATTAGGTAAATTCAATCAAATTCTAGATTCTATGGATGTCAAATATGCTTCACTAGATGAAGTAAACCCAAAAAGTGTAAAGCGGTTCATTAACCTCAGAAGAGCTCTTAAGTGGCCTGAAGTTTAGATATATTTTTTCTTATTCTCATTCCACCAATCTAGCCATCCTTGCCGTAATTCATCTCTTTGAGCCACTGAAACTCCTCCCACAAATTCCCAAAAAGGATTGTTAAACATTCTTCTTAATAGAACGATTTGGCCTGTATGTCCCATTAGATGTAAGGAAATTCTGTGAATCAAATCTGATAACTTCTCACTCGCATCCTCATGTGGTTTATTGTCAAACTCTTTGACTGAAAGTTTCTCAAGTATTTGAAAATAATTTGAAGATATTTCTATGTAGTTATCCAACAATTTCTGAAATGAAAAAGGATATTCTACAATATACTCTTTTGATACTCCATATGCATAGTAATCTCTTTCTTCCAGAGACAGAATTCTTTCACCAGTATGATATGCCAAATAGTAGTCCATGTGCGTAGCACAATGTCCTACAATCCAAGCTATATGATTTACATCCTTTTGTATTTGCTTGATAATAATACTTGCTTCTACATTCTTTAGTGACATCAGAAAATTTATGTCAACAATTTTTAATTCTTTTATTAGAGAATCAATAGGTTTCACATCTATCATTCTTAAGAAAACAAGAATCTTAATTAATTTTTTTGTTTGTTTCCCATAATATCCTATGCTAGCTCTATCCGTGCAAATCTTCAGGAATCAATTCATAAGGATGATTAAAGAAAACACTTTTTAGAACCAATGGTAATTTGATTAAGTTATATATTAACATCCTCCATTGTCTATTTTTAACCAGTTTTTTGAATAAGCGAAGAATTCTT
>JAGLOH010000124.1 GCA_023139025.1 Candidatus Heimdallarchaeota archaeon
ACAGTTCCCAGGACTTATTTTTCGTTTAGAAAAACCTAAGAACGTTCTCCTACTATTTCAATCTGGAAATTTGGTTTGTACAGGTGGAAAAAGCGAGAAACAGGTTCATGAAGCGGTTGCTAAAACTTATGAACTTCTTGAGGAAATAAATGCATTCGAGTTGTAGCTTTTCTCTAATACGAATATACTTCAATATTTTTCATAATGAACTAAGTCATCTAGTTCTTTTCTAGTCTTAGTAGGTTCTTCATCAGCATATCCAGTAGCAACTAATCCTAGAACATTTAGATTCTCGGGAACTCCAAGCAGTTCTTTTATTTCTGGTTCTATTGATGCTCCAATAACTCCTGCCCAGCAAGTTCCTAATCCTAAACTGTGTGCTTCTATCATATACTGTAATGTTGCTAAAGCTGTATCCGACTTATGATATTTTGGATGTACTTCTGGATTAGTTAATGGAACAAAAACTACAGGACTTTTTGCAACAAATCTAGCATAGGGATGAATTTCTGATAGCTTTGTTCGAACTTTTTCGTCTTTTACAATAAGAAATTCCCAAGGTTGTTTATTTGATGCAGAAGGAGCCCATTGTGCGGCTTCTAAGCATTTCTGTATCTTTTCTTCTTCTACAGGTTTATCTTTATATTTTCTTATACTTCTACGAGTTTTTAGAAGATTTAATGCATCATTCATTTTTTTCTCCTTTCAAAAGATAAGTTATATTATTAAAAATGTATTTCACAATCTATTTTATTGCTTAATTTGTAAATTGTTTATAATTTAGAAAAAATAGTAATGAAAAATGAAAAAGTTAGTCGTTAGTGACTTCTTAGATAATCCCTAATCTTCAGAGCTACTATGGCACCTTCACCAACTGCAGAAGCAATTTGCCATGTTGATTTGCTTCGACAATCTCCTGCAGCAAATATTCCTGGAACACTTGTCAACATCTTTTCATCTGTTTTAATGAATCCTCTTTCATCTAGATCCACAAGGTTCTTTACAATTTTTACAGTAGGCTTAAGTCCTACTAACATGAACACCCCATCAGGTTTGAGAATTACTTCTTTCTGATTCACTCTATCAAAAAGCCTTACTCCTTCCAATTGCTTTTTCTCTCCTACAAGGAACTCTTTAGTTTCGTAGCTAGTTAAAGTCTTTATCTTAGGGTTTTTCGAAATTTCTTTTTGAATAACCTTAGAGGCTGTTAGCTCATCCATTATTTCTACCACAGTTACTTCTGATGCAAAACGAGCTAAAAAGAGTGATTCTTCTAGAGCAGAATTTCCCCCTCCTATAACTAGAACTTTCTTATCTTTGAAAAATGGTCCATCACAAACAGCGCAGAAGTGAATCCTATAACCAAGTAGATCCTTTTCACCCTCAACTCCAAGAGTTCGATATTCAGTTCCAGTAGCTATAACTACAGTTTTTGCATGGATTGTATCTCCATGAGAAGTTGTAACTGCAAAACCTTGATCTTTCTTTTCAATTTCAGTAGCTAATGTAGCTTTGAGCATTTCTACTCCAAACCTTTCAGCTTGTTTAGCAAAAGTTAAAGCGAGATCTTCACCACTGGAACCTTCGGGAAAACCAGGATAATTTTCTATCCTATCAGTATAATTCATCCTTCCGCCTAATGCACCTTTTTCAATAACAACAGTATCCATACCTTCTCTTGCAGTGTATATGGCGCATGTTAGCCCTGCAGGTCCTCCACCTATTATGAGGACATCATATGAAGCTTTAGAAGGTCTTGAAATCAACCCCAATTTCTCTGCAAGTTCAGCGTTTGTTGGTTCAACAAGATATGTACCGTCTGAGAATTTTATAGTTGGGACTTTTCTCTTACCATCGTTGATTTTTTCAACAATTTTAGCTGCTTCTTCATTATCAGTAATATCGATATAATCGTAATCAATAAGATGCTCATTCAGAAAAGATTTAGAGATCTTACAATCGGAACACCAAGCTGTTCCATAGAATTTGGTTACCTTCACCATTTTTTATCAAATAAAGCTAAATTTCGTTTCTATTTAATGTATTTGCTTGACAAACATCTTCTTATTATCTTGATTTTTTGGAAGAATCGACTCCTTATCAATGTATAACTGATGAGACATTCTTACACTCTTTTCATGAAGAAAATCAATTATTCCAGAGTAACCTTTTTATTTTTATCTTATTTCTTGTATCCAACACTCATGGCTGTTGAAGCAAAAAATAAATATGAAGCTTTTATGCGTTCTAGATATGAAGACATAGCAGAAGAGGAATTGCTCACTATGTCAGATTCAACACAACTTAGAATACTGAAGTCTTTTGCTCCAGAAAATACAAGGATTGGATATACGCTGTTTATGGTAGCAGGATGGGGTTCAGTTGTTTTGGGATGGGAGGATGTTCTTCTTGAAGCTATGAAAGATTTTGATATCATATATCTTGAAACCAGAGAAAAGGGTTCAAGCAAACTAGCAAGAAGGACAAAAAACAATTTAGATAGACTTTCTTCTGATGTTAAAGAGGTAGTTGAAAAACTGGAATTAGATCCTCAGAAGCTTGTTCTATTTGGTTCAAGTTTCGGTGCAACGATTTTAGCTGATGGTTTTGGAAATAATAAGTTTGATTCTTGTCTTAATGTATTAGTCGCACCAGCAATACAAATAGATTTACCTCCTTTAATCCGTTATTTAGTGCCACTTTTCCCTCATTGGTTCATGCCCCCCTTTAAACCATTAATTAGGTGGTGGCTTAAGAGAAGTAAATCGGAGTCACCTGAACAAGCAGCAAAATATATTCGAGTTATGAATGAAGCACAATCAAAGAAATGGAAAAATGTTGCTTTGAATTTCTTGTACTGGAAGTGGTGGCGAGTTTATGAGAGAGTGAATAATGACATTCTATTGGTTGCAGCCGAAAAAGACAAAATGCACGAAGCGGATGTTACTCAGAAAATTGGAAAGCTGATGAAAAGCTCTACATATGTTAACCTTGAAACCAATAAAAATACACATACTAAACCCATTGTAGATCTCTTGAGAGAACAGATAAAACAATAGAATAACTAATTTAACGCTCTAGAGAATTGCTTCTTTACTTTTCAAGTATTGTTTGAGTTTTTCTAAACTTATTTGAGCTTCAATTGATTCTCTGTGAAACTTGAACCCCAGTCTGTTATTTATTGAGAGCATTGGAGCGTTTGAAGTAACATTTTCTGTCCTAACAATTTTCACTTCTGGGTATTGTTCTTGTATTTTCAGTAACATGGATGCTTTCAACCATTTTCCTAAACCTCTACCTCTATGTTCCTCTTTTACTCCTGTTAATCCTTGAGTTATCATTGTCTTTAATCCAGGGTTATATTCCATCTCTGTTAATCCTGAAATTTCTCCATCTTCTTCTACAGTAAACATGATGTTGTTTTTCATGCCAGTTTGTTCATAGGAAGTTTTTCTATGTCTAAAATACTCGGGTGTGAAAGAAATAGCTACTTCATCTAATCCCTCAACAGGTTGTTGGCTATAAGTTTCAGTGTAAAGCTTACTAAATTGCTCTATATATTCCTCGGAAATATTATTCAAATGAACTAATTTGGTTTTTGAGGATTTTTCTTCTCCTTCTTTCTCCCATTGTTGTATCATAGACCAGTCTATTTCATCGAGTCGCAATCTGTTTTCGATTCCTATTTCTAATTCAGCATCCATATCCTGAAGGAATGCTTTTCCACTTGCGAAATAGGTGTCAGTTGCCAATAGTTTTTTTTCGTTTTCAGCTGCAACTTCGAAAACTTTGACTAATGCTTTAGTACCAATCCCTTTTCGGTGATAGTTCTCTAGAATATTAATGTAGAATTCCATGTATCCTTTATTTTCTTGGTAGGTTTCTGATGTTTTACGTGGAATAACACAGAGAATGTGCCCTACTTGTTTGTGAAAAGATTTATCCATAATTGAAAACATAACCCCTTTTACTTCTGGATGTTCAGCATAGAGTTTCATACCCTTTTCGACTGATTCATCTGTTGTTTCTAGTGCAATATCTGGATATAGTTGAAAATGAAGGATTTTACGAAATTCATGGTATTTCCCCCATCTTTTTTCAGGAATAGTGAGAGGACTAAAATCTAGAATTTCTATGTGATTTAGGGCTTCGTGAGTATTCATCTTACCTCACCTATTTTGAGGTTCATATGAGTAATGATACTTATTTAGTTATTCATTTCTGAAGATATATGGTACTTAGATAAGAGAGGAATTGGGAAAAGCTATACGGAAAATTTATCAATGTTTTTAAGAGCAATAATCCAATGATTACAGTAAATTTTCCTCCAGAAATAACAAGATTCTTTCGAATCATCGAAACTTATCCTGTTGAAAAAACAGTTTTAGATTGTGGAGCAGGAGGTAGAAGACCACCACTTGCTCTTTTTAATGTTCGAGGATACAAAACAACTGGAATAGATATTGATGCTTCTAGGATAGAATTAGCTAAAGAATTTGCAAAATCAAACAATTTGAATCTAAATATAGTCAAAGCTGATATGAGAGAGATCCCTTTTGAGGATGAATCTTTTGGATGTGTTTTTTCTTACAATACTGTTTTTCATATGAATAGAGCAGATATGGATAAGGCAATCGAAGAAATGCTAAGAGTCTTAAAAAAGGATGGATTGCTTTATGTTAATTTCATTTGGCAAATGGGTGATACATCAGTCTATGGAGAAGAGAGAAATCCAGGGGAATTCTGGATGATATTCGAAGGTGAGGAAATAATACACTCTTGTCATAAAGAAGATGAAGCTGATCACTACTTTGAAAACCACGAAATATTATATAAGGATTCCAGAAAATTTAGTTTTAAATATCCTGATATGCTTTTTAATAATGGCTATTTAGGATATGTTGTTAGAAAGAAAAATTGATTGAAATACTGTGTATTTCTCTCTATCTTACTTTTTCTTTCGAGCAATTACCTCATCAACAATTTCTTCTATCCTTTGTCTGAATAGTTCTAGTGCTTTCCCTTGAGCTAGCACATCAGATGGTAGTTTTGCTTCAATTCTTGATTTATACTTAGTTAGAGTGGCATCTACGATATCGTTCTTAATCTTAACAAGATCAGTTACTCTTTCTTCGACAACATCTACCACAGAATCCTCAAATACTTCGTGAATGGTTTCTTCAATAGGTTCTACTACAGCTTCTGTAGTAGGTTCAAAAACAACTTCTACAACCTCGACTACCTCTTCATCAGCTGCTGCAACAGATTCAGTAACAACTTCTACAACCTCGGTAACTTCTTCAACAACATCTATCACCTTTTCTTCGATAAATTCTTCAGAAACCTCAATCTCTTCAGACACTTCTTCCACGAATTCTGTCACTTCATCTACAACTTCTATTACTTCTTCAATAATTTCTTCAACAGCTTCGGCAACTTCTTTTTCTTCTGCTAAGACTTTTGCAATCATGTTACTGATCTGATCTTCTATTCTGAAAACTGCTTCATCAACTATCTTCTCAATAGCTTTTTCTGCAAGTTCCATTGCTTTTTCTCTAATTGTTTCTTTAGAGGGTAGTTTTTCCTCAATTTGATGTCCTAATGCACCCATGATAACCTTGGTTATAGCACCTTTAATATGGTCCATTCCAAGCTCTTTAAGAGTTTCAACATTTAGATTATCATGCTCAAGTTCGACTATTCTACCGCTTATCTCTACCTCAAGTGCTTCGATTGTCACTTGAATTTCTTTCATCTTTTCATCAGCAGTTTCTTCTTCTTTCTTTTTCTTCTCCTTCTCTTGTTCCAATTTGAGCTTAGCAATTTTCTTATATTTCTCTCTAACAAGTTCTTGCATCTTTTCTTTGTAATCTTGTATAAAAGGAGGAATATAATCCTCTATTACTCGTTTGATTTCTGAGATCATCCCTTCATCTATAGGATTCTTAGGTACTTCCACTTCAGGGATTTTAGGAGTTTTATCTTTGATTTTTTTAAACAACAATCATCACCTATTACATTTGAAATTGTATTTCTAAATGTACATAGAGACTTTCTGGTTAATAAGTTTAAAGAATAAGGAAAAAGGAAAAAAAAAGAAACTTACTATAGAAAAAGGGATTTCTTCTGACTAAATACAGATATAGAAGAAGTTAAGATATCAAGTATTTCTCTTTCTTCTCTTTATGATACTTTTTAGAATTAGATATGATCCTGAACCAATTATTGCTGCACTAAACAACCCGATAAGATACTTAACATAAATAGGTAGAAAACCCTTGTAATAACCACTTTCAACTGGTTCTGTTTCGCCATCAATTGCTTGACGCATAATGGAGAAAGTATCAATATGATGATCAGCATTCAGAATCTGCTCAGTATAAGGGCCCATACCTGCTAGAATTATCCTTGTATTTGTATGGCCCAAAGTACTCCAATCTACTTCTATTTCTTGAGCTCTAGCTGTTCGTTTATCTTGTTTTTCTGTAAAAGAATCAGTTTCTAAAGGAATTCCAATTTGAAATGAATAATCCTCTACTGATAATCCACCAGTTTCATGGTCAGCTGTTACTAGAACTTGCCAATCTGAATTTTGTTCAGCAAGTGTTTT
>JAGLOH010000125.1 GCA_023139025.1 Candidatus Heimdallarchaeota archaeon
AGATCTAACACTTGAGACAGAAAATCGTATTCAAAAATATAGTGAAATTATTAGTGCCCTACAATTTCGCAATCAATTAACAGTTTCAACTAGTGCATCAAGTAGGGAAATAGATTATCAACTTTTATCAGAACTTAAAGCGCTTTGGAGATATTCAGGTAAACCTGTTATTGATGAACAAAAGGATTTAGTTGGTTTTGTGGTCGGTCCAGGACAACTAAATGAGAAATTTGGTATAATTTTAAGGCAACAACAAGAGTTATCGCTCTCTATGGTCAGAAGGATTTATGATAATATCGTAATACCAATCAGTGGTGAATCTGAACTGGAAAATGAAAGAGAGAAAAAGGAATTTTTGTTAAATGAGCTACCTAAAAATATACCACAAATGCCTTTTACATATTTAATCCCTGAAGCGATTATTGAATATTGCAGGATTAAGGGTTTAGTATTAACTGATGAATTAATTGAAATAATTCTTCAACCTCAAAATTATCTATTTGTTCCCATTGAGAAGACAGAGAAAACAGCAAGAGAAATGAGAATAAAAAGTCAAGACATTATTCAAAATGGTGATGTACTTCCTTATTTCAATCCAGCAGAAAGCAATATGATTAATGATAAAATTACTGATAACAAAGATATTGCTGCAAGAAATGTTTTTGGAAAAGCGATTGGTAAAGCTCATTCTGTCATATATCATCCTATGAAAGGATACTTCCTTGTTGTAGAGAAGAAGAAAATATCTGCTGATCTTTTCGGAATTATTTATGATTTCTTTTATGATGTTTACGACCAGCCTCTTATTTCTCGAACTAAGTTATCTCTCCGAGATAAAAAGAAAAAGATTCTAGAAGACTTTGCACAAGAATACGACAGAACTGAAGATGAAATAGATAACATTGAAATGTTGAAAAGGATTTTAATTGAGAAAAACTCAGGAATTCTCCCTGAAAAAGTGGAAAACGCTAAATTTTCATTATATTCTATGGGCAATGTTAGACAGATTGGAAATATGATTCAAGTTAGTTACGGTGCTCCTTCATTTGAATTGAATGAAATTTTTGATTTAGAAGGAAAAGTAGTTGAAAACGTTAAAGGCACAGAAATTGGTATTGTATATAATTTACAACTCATGGAAAAGCCCTTCCTCTACTTATGGACATCAATTGATTTATTATTAATTGCATCTTTCATCAGCGATCGTCCAGCTTCACTGTTTGAAAAAGATCAGAATTTCATTGATAACTTAGCTATTTCTATAGGCAAACAACTGAGTATAGCTCCACAAGTTGCACTCAGACCTGATATTGTAATGACCTTTATGAATCTCATAGGTAAAATCAGAAACCTCACTCAAATGAAGGAAATAATGGAAAAATTCAATCCGAAAACCATAGAATTAAGCAGAATCATTTCAGTTGATAAGCGTAAAATATTAGCGGATATAAGTGATAAGGAGATTATGGAAGAAATTTACACTGATTTTGAAGTAGGAGATACTGACGATGAGAATAGATTTGTAACTTCTCCTGATTATTACTTAAAGGAACAATGATATCAAAATAATTTTATTCTATTGAGATAATATAATTCAAGACAATGAAAAACATATTTCTAGGTTTCTTTGATCAATCGTATGAATCATTAGATAAACTTAAAGAAAAAAATGCACTCTTTCTTTTCGGCATCCCATACGAAAGAACAAAAGCTAACAAGAAAGGGTCTAGAAAAGCTCCCAATGCCCTTAGGAAGAAATCTCTTGAGTTTAGTGCAGTTTCAACTACTTTTAACATTTATCAGAATAAAACAAATTACTACGATATTGGAAATTTTCATCCAGTTAAGGAAAAGAAGAAAATCCAAAAACTATGGGACAAGGCTTTAGATTTGAATTCTAGAATTTTAGTTTTAGGAGGAGACCATAGTATAACTTTCGATACACTTTCTTTTGCACCATGGGATGATAAGACGGCTATAATTTGGTTTGATGCACATTCAGATCTAGCAGATGAATATCCACCTGGAATCTTTCAATCTCATGGTACTGTTTTCGCTAATCTGAAAGACAAACTGGAACTGGAAAAAAATCAGATGTTGTTTATAGGTGGTCATGCTTATACTCAAACCACTACAGAATATTTGAAGATTCAAGATGAGACAGAAGTACTTCATTTACCAACTCAGAAGATATTTTCAAATAAGGATGATTCGCTAAAGGTTATCTCTGAATTTGTTTCCAATTTTGACAGAATCTATGTGAGTATTGATGCAGATGCATTTGATCAAGCATATGTTCCCACTCTTGCTACTATGGAACCTTTTGGATTGACTCCTCAGTTGGTTGTAGAAATGCTAGAAATAATTATACCTAAAACTAAATACGTTGACATAGTAGAATTCAGACATTCATTCCTCAATAGAACAGCATTAAATTTTGGTGTTGGTTTGATTTTCAAAATTCTTGAATTATGGGAAAAATAAACGTTAGAGAAGAAACTTTATTTTTATATATCACAAATATAGGTTATGTCCCCCAAGAAAATTATCTTAACAGACAAAGCTCCAGCACCTGTAGGACCTTATTCCCAAGCTATCGAGGCTGGAAATTTCCTTTTTGTAGCAGGTCAAATCCCAGCAAACCCAGCAACTGGAGAGATCTACTATGGTGATGTGAAAGTAGCTACAAAACAAGTATGTGAAAACATCAAAGCAATTGTAGAAGAAGCAGGTTACACAATACAAGATGTTGTAAGATGTAGAGTGTATCTAAAAGATATGGAACAATTCTCAAATATGAATGAAATTTTTGCTCAATATTTTGGAGAGAGCCCTCCAGCTAGAGTAGCTATTGAAGCAAAAAGGTTACCAAAGGATGTAGATGTGGAAATATCTGCAACTGCATGGAAAGAGTGATCTTACTTTCATACTTTTTTCTCTTACTATTTTAGATATTCTTTGATAGATTAAGCTGAGATATTCAGATAAAAGAAAATGAAAAATTTAAGAAGAAAAGTCTTCTATTTCTTCTTTTTTGAGTAGATTGCAACTAAAGCGATTAAACCAGCTAAAGTAGTCAGACCAAATGGGAAAGGTACAGGGATATCACCACGAGTTTCGACAGGAATTAAGTCTACAGAGAAAGTAAATATGTAAAGGTTACCAGATTTATCATAAACTGTCATTAAGATGTCATGTTCTCCATATTCTAAGAATAACAAAGTAATTTCACCCGAATCTCCTTCAACAGTTACTAGATTACCTTCATCTGTTTCCAAAGATATTTTCAATACTCCACTACCTCCAGTATCATTAGCTGAGACTTGAAATGTTGCACTCTTAATTTCAACTTCAATAGAAATTCTTTCACCAGCTGAAGACTCTTTTAATTCTCCTCCAACTAGTACTTTTACTATTCCTGTTGGGTCTATTTGTTCTATTAAAGCTATCACATATTCAGTTACTGAAAGAGTTTCGGAATACGCTGTAACTGTAATATTATACTCACCTACACTTGAATAAAGATGATATATAGTATCATACGATATATTTACAATTGATTGTATTCCTGACAAATCATCCCAATCAATTTCTACAAGTGTTACATTTGAATGAGGAGCTGAAGATACATACATTAAGCTGTAATTTAGATAATTAGAATATCTTTCTCCTGTTAATTCTAATTCAGGAGTAGTGTCAACTATTGTGATTACATGAGCATAATTCTCGTGTAGAATTCTACTTTGAAGTGTCATATTATCATTTTGTATTATGAAACCTCTCACTTCTACTTCGGTCCCTACTTCAAATGAGTGATTAAAAGATAAACTAACATTTAGAAATGTTATACTCCAATCAACAAGAGAAACTGAAACATTTAGGAAATCAGTATCATGTTCAGGAGTTACTTCACGGTAACTCAACCCATATCCTGTAATATTGTAATTGTATAGTGTCAAATTATACTTAATATCATTGATTTGTGTATAAAAATCTGTAATAAGAGTAGATATTACCCTAGGTGCAATTGTTAATAGATGTGGAACGCGAAAATCATTTTCATATACCCCATATCTGACAATAAATGATATGAAATTAGAAATTATGAAAAATGTATGATTATAATAAGCAGAACCATCTGATTCTAATTCAGTTCTTTCATAATCATAGTTCATCAAGATCCCAATATTCCAAGAAAGATTCCCTACACCATCATCACCAAATAAAATTGGAGCTGATAAATTATCTCCACCTGCAAAAGAATACCAAATTGTTACATTTTTATTGGGTTCTGTCGTGTAAATTGCTCCACGACGCAATTCAATACTTTGCGATATTAATAAAGTAGCATTGCCATCTGTTCCTCTAAAAATGGGCTTAATAGTTGCATCTAATGTGGGGAGAGAGTTTTGAGGATTATTCTGTTCACTTTTAGTAATAGTGGTTAGACTCATACTAAATACAAGAGCTAGAAGTACCAAAGGTATGAAAGTACGTTTTTTCATCAATGAATTCACCGAATAGCTAGGCTGTTCTTATTAGGTTTCGGAAATCATCCGCATTTTTAAACTTTTTCGAACTTGATTTTTCAAATTTTTTAGAAAAACTATTCAAGGAAATAGTTCAACTCTTTTTGTAGAAAGATATGGTGCTAGAACACTATATGGAGTATTAGTTGGCCTAACAACCTTTCGATCTTTTAGAAAAAGCGGATCTTCAGATAAAACTTCAAACATATTTCCAATTACATCAAAAGTAGGTAAAGCTCCACTAATTGCACCATTTTCGATTCTATATGCATCATTTGCGGATACTTTAAATGTACCTGAATGATGATCTGCAGTCATGTAACCTTGTGTGGAATTAATTAAGATGCACTCTTTTGTATCATCATACATTTTTTCTAAAGATGTTCCTCCTTCACCAATTATCAAATTAGATGGATAGATTTCGGGATAAGCTTGAAAGTTTCTTGGGAAAGCTTCAAACATTTTTACTCTGAAGGAATTTCCAGTTCTTTCAACTGGTTCAACCTCATTTTGACAGTTATTTAATGCTGTTTGGAAAGAACCATTTCTGATAATTATAGTTCTTGATTGGCTTATTCCTTCATCATCAAATGCTGTGGAGTTGGGAAGCCCTGGAACAGTGCCATCATCAATTAAATTAAAATCTGATGAGAAATCTTGCTCAGCTAATTTTCCTGCATGACCCAATTTCAGATGAGGTATAATTGTAAATGAAAAGATCTGCGATAGAGCCATTGGTGAGAAAATCACTGGAACATCAGTGTTTATTGTGTTTTCATCCATGGTAGACCTTTGGATAGCTTCCTGTACTAAATCTTCAACGATGCTAGATACTGAACTAAGTATTTGACGACTAGTTAGATGTTTTTCCGAACTTGAAATCAGGTCAAATCCCCTATAGAGAGCTCGAAGATTGATATCATTCCAAGTACTTTTTTCAAAAGCTATTGATTGTGTAGAATTAGCAATTATCTTTCTTTCTAGGGAAAATCGAATAGATCCATCTAGAATAATATCCTTCATTTTGTCTTCTAAATCATTCAAGGAATATGACAATGAATATATTTCTTCTTCATTCATAGCTGCTATTCTTTTGTCATAAATATTGTCAATCCTATCTTGAGATATCTTAATTTCAGGAAACTCAAATTTAGGAGAATCAATTGGAAAAGATACAATTGTATTTATTTTATCTATATCAGATAAAACAGATTTGAGAGGAAAACATGCAAAATAGAGCCTATCATCTTTAAAGAATCTAATAGCACAACCTTCTCTATTGATGGATTGAAAAACTTTTGGAGTTCTATATTCAGTTCCACCCATCATGTGTGAAAGAGATTGTATATATACTTCAGCTTCCTTAAAACCAAACTTTTGATCAAGTTTATGCAGTACTCTGATGCTTAAATCTTTTAATTCTTCATCAGTATACATTAGCTAACCCTCACCTCAGATATAGTTATTTTCGGTCCAATAGAACCAACAAACACACGTTGGTTATTCTTAACACAACTGCCTGGTTGAGCAATAATCTTGTCTCCTATTAATTCAATCTTGGAAAGAGTATCCATCATAGTGCCACTGATTTGGAATTGAAGAACATATTCACCCAATTCCCCATTTTTTATTTCTCTACCAAATTGAGCATCAAGGTTGTATTCACCTGTTTGAGGTTCTGAAGAACCCCCAAGTCCATCACCGATATACAAACCATTTTTCACGTGCTCAAAGAGCTCTTCTTCAGAATAATCTTTTGGTTCAAAGAAGAAATTACTCATTCTTACCTGTGGTAAAAATTCGAAATCACTAGCTCTGTAATTAGAAGAAGATTCAGTCCCCATAGCTGCTGCAGATAATCTACTATGTAAGAAATCAGTTAAAATTCCTTCATCAACTAATAAATTTCCTCTTCCTTTAACACCTTCAGAATCAAATTCATAATAACCTAAAGATTCTATATATGGGTCATCTATAACACTTACAACAGATGGAGCTATTTTCATTCCTAGAAGACCACTACTAAAAGAACGACCTGAAAGAACGTATTGGAATTAAATGAATTAAATAGAGAACAGA
>JAGLOH010000126.1 GCA_023139025.1 Candidatus Heimdallarchaeota archaeon
AAGTAGAATCTTTCAGATGTAACATTTTCCAACCAAGCTGCTGCTTTTGTAGCCAAAAATTCTGCTTTAATTAAGGGAGAGCGGTATAATTGAGCTCCTTCGTCGAAAGGAACGAGTGTTGCTTCTCTAGATTCTGTATCTTCAGGTGTCCATGTTAGGTTTTCTGCAGCATACCAATAATCTGATTCCAAACCTGGGGTGATGTTTTCAAATATTGGATCAGTATTATTCCCAGACTGTGCCATATATGTTTCATCTATTTGATGATAACTCCATGAGAAGAAATGACCAGTCTTGACATCTGAACCAAAAGCAACTTTCAAACGTTCAGCGATACAATAGCCATCAGGTATAGATTGTTTTATGGTTCCTGAACCAAACATATTATAAGGAATAAGAGTAATTTCCGCTCCATATCCTGATTCCAATGTAGCCATCCCAGGATTTGTACTTGTTCTATGAGATGTTATTTTAATAGTTTGTCTATATCCTATTTGATCTATTTTTTTTGTATTGACCAATGTCCCATCATCTATTAAATCTTCTAGGGCTTTGTAATTAGTTGCATCCCAGGTGATATAAACAACATTTTCAAAATATGGTTCGGTACTGCTAAGTATCGGCTGACTAGATATATCAGTCAAGTAACTCATTTCTCCTGAAACTTGGAAGCCTAGAATTGAGGAAAAGAGAATAACCATAATACTACTCACAAGTATTTTGTTTTTCATATTATCACGATTTTTTTATTAATATGATAAAATAGACACTCTATTATTGAATTTTGCTGTTTGTCAGTATTGATTTAAACAATGAACAGTTATAATTATCAAATTATTTCTATTATGTTGCCAGTAATTTGATTCATATTGTTCTTCTTAAAAAAACATTTTTATCGATAGTGCAAAAACTTTATAGTCTGAAAGCTAGACAATTATTTGATATTATTAGATATCAATAAGAAGGTTGATTATAAAATGAATATAAAAAGAATAGCTATTCTAGTTTTCTTAATTGCATCGATATCAGTAGGTTCAGCCGTTTTTATGATTAACGCTGAAGTAGATACTGCTAACTCATCAAATCCAGAGCTTAATGCAGTTACCTTAACCATTGTTACTCGACATGATACAACTCTAACAAATGCATTTGAAGCTGCTTTCTTAGCAACACCAGAAGCGATTGCATTGGATATTACTTCAATTGATTTCAGACAAGCTACAACAGATACCGGATGGAAGAAGCTTCTAGAGGATCCTTCGAAATCTGTGGATCTTGGATGGGGTGGTGGACCAGCTTTGTTCAACACTATGGATAATTGGGGTTTGTTAAAACACATTGATCCTGTAACTGATGCTGCTTTATTTATTGCGATTAACGACAGTGTTCCTGCTGAATTAGCAGGTGCAGGTATGAAGTCGTTTGCACCAAATGGAAGTCTTATTTGGGCAGCAAATGCTATCTCCTCTTTTGGTTTTACTGTTAATCATGATTTCTTAACCACTCATGCTCTTCCAGTTCCAACTACTTGGGAAGAATTAGCTAGTCCAATTTACTACATCAGTCCCAGTGTTAAAGCTATTAGTATGGGCGATCCACCTTTAACCACATCCAATACAAGAATTTACCAAATTATCCTCCAAGCATTTGGTTGGGATGAAGGTTGGTCAATTCTGACAAGAATGGGTGCTAATTCAGGAATGTATCCCGGTTCAGTAGCTACAAGAGCTGCTGTAGTTAGTGGTGAAGTGGGAATTGCTATGACAATCGACTTTTATGGAATAATAGCCATGGGAGAGAATCCAGATTGTGAGTACATAATCCCACAAGGTCAATCAATTGTCAATGGTGATCCTATCGCTATGGGTATCAATGTTGATGACTATGATGCTGCTGCAGCGTTTCTAACATACGTAAATAGTCCAGAAGGTCAAGCAATCTGGTTAACTGAAGGTATAGACCGATTACCAGTTAATGAAGCTGCTTTTCACACCCCATTTGGACAATTAAGACCTGATTTATACTTATTATTCAATGAAACACTGGCTAATATAGGTATAGACTTCGACGAAAATCTTGCCACTTCTAACTTAGCTACAACCATTTACTATTTCCACAATACAATTGAACAACCTCACACACTGCTAAGAAATACTTGGGGTGAGATGGTAACACAATTAAGAGATAGTGAAATTAATAGTACATTCTTCAATGAACTAGTAGAAGATCTCGGAGTACCGGGAATGACCTTACAGGAATCTATAGACTGGAATACGCAATATCAATTGAATGCAACTTTTTCTGCAATAAAAGATGTAGAATGGAGAACTTTTGCTCAAACAAAGTATAATACTATACTTGGGTTTTTGGTTCCAGAAACAACAACGACAAATGCTTTTAGTATGATCCCTGTCTTCATCACATCAATTTTTGTGGCTACAATGGTTTTACTTAGGAAAAAGAAGAAGTAAATACTGCTAATTTTCTTTTTTTCTTTTTTTTATGTTTCAATTGCTTATTCAGAAGATAATTAGTTATATTTTCATATTTCTTTCATATTTATTTAAAAATAGGGATAAAATTCAAAAAGCATAAAGATATTACATCTCTATCTACCCAAATTTGGTTGAATAAAATGGCTAGCTCTAGTAAAAAAACAAGTGAAGAGGGGAAGAGAAAAAAGAGAAGATCATTAATTGATTTTCTTTACGTTAAACTATTACGAGAACCTTCAACAAATTTCATCATCGTCCTTGTTTCATTCGTTTTTATTGTGTGGATGGTAATCCCACTATTCTCAGTTCTATCTGGTGCTGTTTATTTCAATGGTCAGTGGTCTGGTGCCCCTATAGCTAATGTCTTTGGTGATCCTTTATTCTTTAATTTCCCAGGAGATAATCAAACCCATTTCTTTTCAAAAGATAAACAAGATCATGGAGGTCCAGCAGAAGCAATTGCTGTTGATAATAATATTGCTTTTGTTGCTGAAAGAAGCGATGGTATAGAGATTCTAGATGTCTCGCAACCCAATGAGACTACGGAAATAAGGCAGTATTACGAAGAAGTTAGTAGTTTCAATGAATTAGTTGTAAAAGATGATCTATTATACACCGCTGCAGGTAAAAGTGGATTGGTAATTTTTAATATTTCTAATGTTCGAGAAAGCTTTACACCTATGTGCCATATCTATGGAATAGCTAATACAACAAATTTTATTGCAGTTGAAAACAATTTAGTTATTTTAGATATCAATGGAGAGGGTTTCACAATAATTGATGTTTCTGACCCAACAAAACCAGCCATTCTATCTAATGTTACCATTGATACAGATGTATTTGATGTTGTTATTAATAATGACCTTCTCTACGTTGTAGGTTTCACAACAGGAGTTAAAATCTTTGACATTTCTGATCCAGAAAATCCCTCTGAGATAGCACATTATGCAGATAATCCAGGAAATGGAATTTTAGAAACACAAGATATAGATATTGTTGGAGATTTAGCTTACATCACCTTAGGAAATGATGGACTAGGTATTTTCAACATCACAGATCCACAAAATATGACACTTGTTGAGTATCATAATGAAACTGTTGTTGGTAGATTATACGATGTTCAGATTGTAAACAATTATGGTTACTTTGTCTCTTTTGATTACTTTTTAAATGAGCTTGGCGTTCGAATTTTTGACATTACTGATCCATCAAATCTTGTAAGCATCGACAGCTATTATACAGTTGTGTATAAAACAGCAGATATTTTCATTGATACTACAACAAACCTCCTTTTCCTCGCTCAACTAAAAGGTGGAACTCAAATCCTAGATATTTCTCAAGTTTTAATTGATCTACCTCTGATCGCAGAATATGAAGATACTGTAGAAATTACTGTTATAACTTTAAGTGGAAAAGATCATGGTGTGGTTCTGAACACTATTGTTCTTGGAATCTTGACTACTATTTTTTCAGTAATACTTGGTACAGCATTAGCCTTCGTTTTAGCAAGGTATGAATTTCCTGGAAAAAGACTTGTAAGTTTACTAGCTCTTGCTCCACTCATTATACCACCGTTCATATCAGGAATGGGTTTCAGGTTAATTCTAGGACCTAATGGATTTCTAAATAACTTCTTCTTAATTCCAGCATTCCAAACAAAGCTAATCTTCTCAGGGCTGTTTGCTATTGTGTTTGTTCAAACATCTCATTTCTATGCTTTAGTTTATCTCAATGCTTTTTCATCCTTCTTGAACATAGATCCAAGCATGGAAGAATCAGCAGAGAATCTTGGAGCAAGAAAATTACGTTTATTCTCCACTGTTACATTGCCATTGGCTATGCCAGGAATTGGGGCTGGAGCAATATTAGTTTTGATTCTTTCTATGGAAGATGTAGGAACCCCAATCATCTTTGCAGCAATGGGAGATACAGGTGCTAAGAAATTTCTACCTTACTATGTATTTGAAAATTACTCGAAAGCAGGATCTGCTACGATTACGCCGGAGGTCTGTGTATTAGGAGGTATACTCCTTGTTATTGCACTTATTGGGTTCTTTGCGATCCGGAAGTATGTATCTTTACGAACATACTCAATGGTAAGTAAAGGTAGAGCAGGACAATACAGGATGGCCAAAGCTAAATGGAAGTTATTATACATCTATCCATTCTTGATCATACTATTTACATTCTCACTATTGGTACATACAGGAGTCATCCTGATGTCGTTTATGGAAACGCTCGGAGGTACGAGACCCTCAGATATAGCTTTTACGGCTGAAAACTATAAAGTGATATTTGTATCTTCAACGTATAATATACCACCGTATATAATTAACACGTTAGTTTATAGTGTCCTTGCTACAGTTTTAATTATTATAATTGGTTCAGTTGCCGCGTATGTTGTAGCCAGAAAGGAGTTTAGAGGGAAGAAGATTTTAGATGCACTTGTAACATTACCTATTGCAATCCCAGGTATTGTCTTAGCAATTGGTTATTATCGAACTTTCGATTGGAGTGGTATAGCATCTAGGAACCCTTCATGGTTCAACAAAATGATGGCCAACATCACAGCAGGATTAAAGTTAGATCCATTCATTGGAGTTGCAGTGACACTACTAATAATGAGCTATACAGTAAGAAAAATACCATTTACAGTCCGATCAGCATATGCGGGTTTACAACAAGTGGATGTAGTTCTAGAAGAAGCTTCCATCAATTTAGGTGCTTCTAGAATGAGAACTTTTTCAAGAATTACTATACCATTAATTTCCCTCAATATATTCGCTGGTTCGCTGGTTTCCTTCTTATATTGTCTATCAGAAGTCTCTACGACGATATTTTTGATATTCTCATCAAAAGCTGGAACAATAACATGGTATATGGCATGGAATCCATTAAAATTCCAAATTTTCTGTGCTATAGGAGTACTTCTAATGTTATTGCAAATAACCAGCCTCTTCATAACAAATGTAATACTAGGCTCTCGAGCAGAAGCAATCACAGGGATATAATCCCTGCTCATTTTTCTTTTTTCTTTTGGTTATTCTAATTGACCCCAGGTTAAAAATTTACCATCTTTCCTTTTGACTAAAACAGTACCGAATTTTCTCCATTGCTCTTGTCTGAATCTTACGATACTAAAATCAGCTGGTTCTTTTTTCTTCTTGTTACTTTTGAGAATTTCAATTTTCTTTTTTTCATTTTCAAAAAATATCTTGGAAATAAACTTACCTTCCTTAGGTTGTTTCTCTATGTTACTTGCTGTTTCAATAATTTGTTCTATTGGAAGAAATCCAAAACTAGCAGTATGTTTTGTGGTATAAACAGACCCTGGACAGAATGATTCTTCTTTATTGTCTTTTTTACATTCGTTACAAAATACTAATTGACATCGATCACAAACTCCCCACCCTTCTAGTGCAGCATCTCTTAGAGTTTTCATCTGATTACAGAAAGTACAACGAATATAGCAATAGATTGCTTCTTGTTCCTTCAAACCCTTCTGAACTCCTCTACAATTTTGTTTCTCTCCTCATCACCAAACTCAATGTAGGTTCGATAATTATATTCCCATTCATTCTGTCTCTTTTTGATATATCCAAGTCTTGTTAATTTCCTCAAACTATTATCTACAAGGTATTCCTTCATCCTGCCAGTGACTATCAATTTTTCTTTAATCCTCTCTGTAGTTATTGGTTTTTGTTTATCACTTTCTAGATAAGCAATTATAGTCCCCAATACTATTAATTCAGGAGACTGTAAATCAGAAGGCGCGTAATGAGAGGATCTTAAGCAATACCACTTTTCACCATCCATGTCATAATCAATTACATTTAGTCCTAAAATTTGAACAAATGATTTGTATTCATCAATTGTTTCACGTAAGGTTTGAACATCAAAACGTGTTGCCAATAATAAATCAAGTTCAGAACAACCAAAAACAGTCACTTTATCTTTTATCCACTTTCTAGATAAAATTGTAGTTAACTCTCTAAATAGTTCTCCTTTTTCT
>JAGLOH010000127.1 GCA_023139025.1 Candidatus Heimdallarchaeota archaeon
CTTCTGGAACTTCTTCATCCATTTCTTCAAGAACTTCTTCAACTACATCCTCAACTGCTTCTTCGATAACTTCTTCTGCTGCTTCTTCCTCAATCTCTTCTATTTCTTCTTCGTCTTCTGCAACTTCTTTAAGTTCCTCTACAAGCTCCTCTATTTCTTCCTCAGGTTGTTCTCCGAGTTCATCATCTACTTCTTCAATAAGCTCTTCAAGCTCATCCTTAGCATCTTCACTTAACTCTTCTTCTTCATCCTCAAGCTCTTCTTCGAGTTCTTCATCTACTTCTTCAATAAGCTCTTCTTTAGCTTCCTCTGGAATCTCATCTCTAAATTCTTCGTCCATTATAAACACTCCTTAATCATTAACGACTGTTTTCAGCTATAAATATTTTTATAAAAAGGTCATTAGAGAGTAATTAGAGTTGAAAATAGAAAATTTAACGGAAGGGGTTTTCTGTCGGAATAATTGAAGAATTCTGACTAAATGTCTTGATTTAATAACAATTTGCTCTATCTAAGATTATTCAGAATTCTTAACCCTATTAACAACTTCCTCGTATCCTTGTTCAATTGCTAAACTAAACAACCAATCCTCAATATTATTAATATCCTCAAAATAGTGAACTTTGCGTTTTTTCCTATAGGATACAACTTTTCTGAAAACCTCTATTCTTTGAGGAATTGGTTGGATTTTATCTTTATTATAAATTCTAAAACCATGATGAGCATATTTCTCTGGAATAATCATCTTGGTCTCAGGTAAATCTTTGAGTTTTAGTTTAAGTTCCTCAATTTGCTCATCTGTCAATTTCCAATAAGGATCAGGTTTACCTGAATAGATATCTAAAGATACAAAAATCCCATAATCACTCTTTGCAGGGAAGTTTCTTTTGTTTTCTTTATTAAATACCATTCTAATTGAATAGAGTTTACACTAATTTTAAATATTTTCGAATCTGAGTACATTTTACAGATGGAAGAAGCAATACTTAGTAAAACAAAGAGATTTTTTAGAAAAAATGATTTAATGTTTCGCATTGTTATACTATTATTCCTAGCAACAGGTACTGTCTATGCTTTTATATTTGGAAATACTTTGCTCCAAATTTTTACTACATTATCTGTAGGAGTTATGGTTTCTTCGTTTCTATCTAATTATATATTTAATTTTTTTTACGGAGAAGGATACAAGCTAACTCATGTAATAAATGAGGTTCTATATTTATTTCTAGGAATCCCAATAATGTTGATCGCTGCTGGATATATCCCTCTAAGCATCTTTATACTCTTTTTTTCTCCTGACAATAATGATTGGTTATTACCTCTTCTAATTGCATTTATGGTTTCTATGCAAATTGCTTCGTTTGTTTATATAATTAATAAGAGAAGTAAGAATAATGAAAGGACTATTTTCCAATTCATAAGATATCTATTTGATTTCAAAGCTAGAGCAGAAGAACAGAAAAAACATAGAGAACATACAGAAAAAATTGATAGTTTCTATGATGGGATGAGAAAAGTTAAGGAAAAAATTGATACAAAGATGGAAGAAAGTGTTGTGCATTATGAGGAGTATGATTGGAAAAGAAGAAAAGAGATAAAAACTCAAAAGAGAACTGAGCTAATTTGTTGGAATTGTAAAACAACTTACAAAACAGAAACAAAAATATGCAAAAACTGCAATGTACCTCTGAAAGATGACAGAAAAACTCAATAAAAATGAACAAAAGAAAAGTTGAAACCCTAAAGGGTTTTCTGCCTGAACAGGAAGGAATTCTAACTCGATGCTTCGGGCTTGTGGTTGAGGGGGTTCTGGCAGACAGAAGATGTCTGGTCCTTTTTTTCAGACAAAATAATTGCCTGATTCCAGACCGAAGTCTGGTTCTGGGGGATTTCAGGCTTAGGAGGTCTTAACTAAGCCCAAATGGGGGTTCAAACCATCTAAAAAGGGGGTTCAACCTTGTCCCTGAGCATCGGATATCTCTTCCTGTTCAGTTTGCAGTCCCTTTTTGACCTAACCATTTGGCTCCTAAATAGCCTGCCATTAACCAATTAAAATTGTCCTTGAACATATTTAAACTTTTTTGTAATCTTTGTTGAGAGGCTAAAACACGACAATAATCCTCATTCTTTTCAGATTCAAAGTTTTGGAGAAAAACAGCTTCTAATCATCCCAAAATTTGTAGTAATCACTCATTTGCTTTTTTAAAGATCTCCAGTGTTTTAACCCTATGAGTAGACCTATTCCTAGTCCCACTATCGCAATAATTCCCCCATATAATTTGTCAAACCAGATTACAATTAATGCTGTGAGAAACATCACCGTTAAAAAACTTATCTGGTAACTTACTATTGTTACAAAGCTTCTTTTAGCTAAATTTGCTGACAATATTACTGGTACTTTTAAGTTTTTCAGAGATGAACCCTCATCTGTTAAGATATATCTGTTTGAAGATAATTTCTGAATCAATCCTACTTCATCTAATCTATCAAGGTGTCGACTAACTGTACTTGAACTTCTCATGTTAATTGCTCTCATTACTTCACGTACGCCAACACTTTCTTTATCTTTGGACTTGATATAAATGAAGATTTTTAATGTAAGAGGATTTTCAAGAATGCTTTCGAAACTGCTTACCGCTTGCTCATTCATTGAATCATCCTTTCTATTGTTTTAGTAGAATTGTTCTAAAAATTCATTTACTGCAATTGTATGATTTGTAAATATTTGAGGAATCGTTGCTTTATAAAATTCTTTATACTTATCCCTTCCATCCTCAAATTCTTCTATATCAAGATCTATAATACCCCAATGATTAAGTTCTCCGTGGTACTCTTTAAATCTCGCATATCGAATAAAAACTGTGTTTCCAACAGATTGTATCTTGATATATGAACCATCCTGATAAACATGTTCTATCCAAATAGAGAATGCTCCAGGAACTAATACTGCATCCATTTCCTCCCAATAATTATTTGCAATGTCTGTATAATTTTCCATGGTTTGAAGATCTTTAGCTAATGCTAAGCTAAAGGGAACTAGTTGTTCAGATTGAATTGTATAATAGGTTTCATAATCAGTTTCATTGTCAAGATAATCACCGATATGTAATATTTGCGTCTCATCTTCAGTGATATAGTAACTATGAATAGAATAAACAGAATAATTGAAATATGGTATATTCATCCCATCCCACCCTTCACTAAGTCTTACAGTCTCTGTAGTGAATGCCAGAAGATAATCTGATCGTTCGCTTATTTGTAATGAAAGAGCATCTAATGAGGAGAAATCCCATTCAAATGGAGGTAGCAGATTATTATTGCTAATGGATGTCATTCCATAATAAACTCCGCTTACTAGTGAAATTGTAACTAAAGCTGTTATGATGCCAAAAGCAATCCCTTTTTGATACGGCTTAATTTTCATACTACTCATATTGCATTCTTCATTCTCTCTAATAAACCCCTTCCCAGAACACTTTTGTTCGGATATAGAACAAATATAAGAGCTTTTTTAACAATATAGAAATAAACTCCAAAATATGAGATCCATCAGCATATAACAAAAATCTCTTTCTTTTCAGATTCAAAGTTTTAGAGAAAAAACAGCTTAACTCACCTAATGGAAGTCTTTGTCTTAGAGGTGACTTTCTCTTGTTTTGTCCATTGTTTCTTCTCTTAAGAATCTTGTGCTTTCTTCTATCCTGGTTCTGATAATATTTGAAACACTTTCAAATTCTTCTTCATCAAATTCAAAATCAAATATTTTAGCTAGATTTTGAACCAGTTTTTTTGTTGAATCGTAACTTGCTACACTAGGGTCACATTCAACCAATAGTGCAAAACTCGAATCAAACTCTTTTGTATTACATAATTCTAAGGTTTCTACTATTGTTCCGTATACTATTCCTTCTTCTAGAAGTTGTACTCCCTTTTCCTCTAGAAATGTGAGTGTTTCTTGTCTGTTTGCAATTCCATAACATTCAATTTCTTCAAATTGGTTTTGTAAGACAGGTAATCCCCCCACTGGTACGATGTGCGAAACTCCACTTTTAATATAAAAATCAACTAACATCTCTATGAAATCGGAAACAGTATTGTAAGGAATGTTCACTTCACAAGACATTAAAGCTATTTTGTCATTTTGGAATATCCTTATCGGTTGTTCTATCAATCCCCCTTTGATTATTGCTACAGGTGGTAGCTCATCTGCATGAACTACTGCTACTTGCTCCATTTTCAATGCTTTCACTAGAAATGTTGAGAGTATTGTTCCTATTGCACCACTCCCACTAAATGATTGTATCAAAGGTTTTCCTTTGAGATCCAGATTATTTATTCCATTTATTCTGTTCACTTATTTCACCTTTGTTTTCTTTTTCTTAATGTAATCGTAATTGCTGTAAAGATTCCAAGAGCCACAACAGAGCTGATTACTCCATAACTTGATTCTTCTACTGATCCATTTGTTTCTGTTGATATGTTGAATCCAGCCAATTTCAGGAACTCAATGGCTTCAGAAATACTGTATGGATACGTTGTTACACTTGGATTATAATAATCTGTATAATAACGAGAAACTGGTGAATCAGTTATGTTGAACTTACCTTCATGAAAAGCATTGTTTAGAAATGTTTTATGGATTAATGATGATAGAGCTTTACGAATTGCTAAGGCTTTTGACACCCCCGTCTCATTGGTTGGAACATAGTTATTAGTTCCTCCAAAGACTTCATTCTCTAAGTTAAATGCTATGAAAATTAATGAGTTTTCTACTTTATACTCAACCCTGAAGTTATCATCAGGTATTGCTATTTCCATTCCGGGATCCTTCCCAAAATCAGCTAAGTCTATTTTGTCCCCTTCTTGTAATTCTAAGTTCATTGAGTAACTATCAGGAACAGTTTGGGTTTCAATGGTTTCAAAAACTAGGTTTGTAGTCTTACCAGGATCTACTCCAACTCCATGCCAACCGTCAAATCTTTCTAAGAAAGCAGTAAGATCTATATGACTCTCCGTTGCGTTAAATTTGTATTTTCCTGTTCCAAACGGATTTTGTTTATACTTAATCCATCTCGTTGATTCAACTATTTCTTCAATTGTGCTCTCAACATCCAAATAGAATCCAGGGTATGTATAAACTGACAAATCTTCGAGAGCAAAAGCATAAGGTTCTTTTTCTACTGTTTCTGGAACTGAATCAATGTGAACTGCAACTGTTGTACCATTATACGCTTCATAAGAATCTATCCATTTATAGAGTTGATAGTTTAGGTTTGCATGTATACTGTTGATTAGATCTAAAGTAAAAATAACATCATCAACTGAATGCTCTTCACTGGTAAAAATTCCATCCACATCAGGTTGCCACTGAACATTATCTCTTACATGAAGCAACAAAGTTGTTTGATTAAGATATTCCCAACTATCAATCAACCCATATTTTGTAGGAGATCCTTTTTCATCCAAATGAATTAATTTATCCATGATAAGAGATACAATTAATTTCTCCCCAGCTTCTCTCATTGTTAGAGGGCTTAAATCAAACCATCCTCCAATACCCATTTTTAGTTCAGTAACTGATTCTTGATTGCTATGCAATCCATTAAAGGACATGTATGGTAGGCTATCGGATATTCCCCACTTACTTGTAAATCCTTCTAAGTTATCCCAGTAAGCAAATGTTCTTGCAGGAGTAAAAATGGGTACCATCGGAACTACATTAGTCATTAGATGTTCTTGTAATGTAAAGAGAAGATTTTTTCTTGCATGGAAATCTATTTCTTGAGTTATATTGTTGATTAAATTAAGTGTAGTACCATTATCCATTGCATTTTGAAAATTGAAAACGTTTAAACTTGCACCCTCCTTAAATAAGAATTCCAAATGAAGGGCATTTTGACCCTCAAGTTCAATTATTGCCATTTCATATTCTTTCGATCCGATAACATGATCTAAGAATGTTGAATACTCCATCTGATAATCAGTAACTAGAATACCTACTTCTTTGATATCTTGAACAATAGATTGAGCATAATCTGTGTAAAATAGTTTTTCTGTCCCTTTTGTATAATACCTAAGTGTTGAATTAAACATATCGCTTTGAGGACCAGGACGTGGTCCAAACATCATTACAGCGAATATTGAGGTAATGACTAAAATACCTATTAATATGTAAACAATAGCTTTGTTGAAATGTTTTACAGGTTTACTCATTGACTCTACAATATTTCTTCTGTAAAAGTGTTTATTAAATTATTTCTTTGGCAACATCTTTCCAGAATAAAACTTCTTCCTACCTACTCTCATTGCATTTAATATGACCAATAATGAAGCTCCCATATCTCCAATTAGCACAGCTAGCCAAAGCAAATTCGCTCCTAGAAATGCCCCGAGAGCAATTGATGTTGCATTAATTAAAACAAATACAAAAAATGAGAACTTGATAAACAAGGATAAGTAA
>JAGLOH010000128.1 GCA_023139025.1 Candidatus Heimdallarchaeota archaeon
TTTGCATGTGGAAAGGATCTCTTCCTACTTGTCCTGGTAACGAGAATGTTAAGAACAAATCTTTTGGTTCCAAATTAATATCATACAAACTATTCCATTTTCCAGCTTGAATAAAGCTTGCATTTATGAAGTTTGCATCGTGCATCCAATATAAATCATAATTATCCATTTGACGATAAGGTGATCCTGATTGTGCAGAATAAACGTGTACAGTCTCATCAAAGAATAAGGCTGAATCTGTTAGAGATGTATAAGCAAATGGCCTTAGGAAGAATTCATTCCATTGCAGTCTCAATCCTTTTTCGATATCAGGTTGGACAGCAAATGAGTCATAAGTATAGTTAAATAACTCTACATAGGCATCTACGGCATCAGGACCCAAATCCCATAAACCAAATTGGACTTTGCTATCTCTTTGCCAGCATTCAACAAATGTATGAAGCTCATCCTTTTCAACAAAATTAAAATGACTAGTAAGATAGCTAAACTCCAGATGAACAAGACCTTGTTCGAAATCTGCTAAATAAACATCATTGCCATGAGCGTAGATACCAAAAGCTGTTCCGAGATGATCAGTTCCATTGAATCTGTAATCTTCTGAAGGATTGTATTTATCTGAGATATCAACAACCATGAAACCATCACTACCTTGAGTTAAGTAGGCTTGGGTTCCATCGATATATATGTCATTGAAAGGCTCATCTCCAGGATAAGCAGCAAATTGACTGTATTCTGTTAAGGTTTTATTTGATTCTATTCGGAAGATTAGTAATCCTTCGATTGCATCTAAAACATAAAGATATAACCCATCAACTTTAACATCTCTTACATCTTTTAGATTTGAAAAGTTAGCGGAATCATAATGCCATATTAATTCAATATCATTTGTAGTAATATCTCCTATATCTAACACATCAATACCATCAGTTCCTAGTGCAACAAAAGCTTCAGCATTGACAATGTCTACTCTTGCATCTATAGCAATAGCTTCTCCAGAAGTATTTAGGAAAGTATAAACAGCACTAACAGATTTAGAATCATCACTAAGAGAGGTAATTCTTACTCCATAATCACCATTAGCAATGACTAAAGCATTGAAAGGTGCAATTCCAATAGGATAAAATACGTTAGCAACATCTCTCATATCATTATTTCCAAAATTCCATTGAGTAATTTGATCAATTGAGTATGGATTTGTTGCATTGAGAATTTCTAAACCTGCAGTTCCCTCTACAGCATAAATATATCCATCAATTACAGTATAATCATAGATTTGACCATCATAATCTCCATACTGACCGATTGCTCTGAAGAGTGAATCAGTAGTATTTACTATTTTGATATCTGTTCCATCTTCTAGAACATAAGCAAGATTATCGTCCATAACTACATCCATTGATTTAGAGTAATGAAAATAGGGTAAGTTAGCTATTCCAATTATAGAACCCATCTCTTCAATGTTATTCATGCCTAATTTTTCTGCATAATAAAGGTCTGTATCCCAATTTATACTCGATGAAGATAGTGTTTCATTTATAAGTAATGGAAATTTCATACCGTTTAACAATGGGTCCTCAATACCAATAACCCATTCCATTGCAGTTCTATCACAAACATATGATATTTTGTTATCGTATAGCCAATCAAGTGATGGCCTTCCTAGAAGATAACTCATATATGCAGCAAAAGATTTTGCTGATTCAATTTCTGTTGGTGTATCAATATCGTAAATGTCAGCTAGTAGTTGTACAACATCTACAGTTAGGTCATCAGGTTCAGTATAATCTAATCCTTTTACCAAATCCAAGAAGAATTTTGCTGAACCTGTGTCGCCAGTTAATACTGAATAATCTTTACCTCCATAAGTTGCATTATAGAGTATTTTATAGCTTGTTGCTTGATCGATGTCTAAATCTTGGAAAGCTGGACGAACACTTATCCAATTGTGAGGTAGATATGTTCCTGTATCCACTAAACCTTCACTTTCAGCATAAGCTCTATTCAAAACTGCATAAGCAATTTCACTATAAGTGTATGATGAGTTGAGAAGATCAATTTCCAAGCCTAGGAGATAAGAGGCAATGTAAGCCTGAAAACCAAATTCTGTTCCATTTCCAAATTTTTCAATATAATAAGGCCACATGTAATTGAAATTCAAAACTGTCTCATTTCCAAATAATGTGGACGCTGTAGAATTATAGATATACTGTCTTCTACTAGCAAATACAACATAATCCTCTTCCTCATTGTATTCAAACACCGTTTTGTTAATAACTATATCAAATACAAGTTCTCCTTGCACATAGAAATAAGAAATAGGTGTATTATAATTCAAGTAACCCTCACGATCACTCACATTATAGAATTCGATAAATGCTTGATCATAAAATCTTGACTCATTGTCATTTCTATCAGTATACATCCAGTCAGAATATGTACCAGTACCATCATTAGGTATTAAATCAGCTTCAGTTAACTGTCCAAATTCTGTTAATTCAGCGTTAATATCTTTGATTATATTTATAGAATTAATCGGCAGAACTACTCCAATCACAACAGCAGAACTAACGGTAACTGTCAGAATCAAAGCGCCTATTAATGTTCGAAGTCTTTTTTCCATTGTGAATCCTCTTTTCTCACTTTACATTGTTTCGTCTCACGAGAGATATTTAAAGTTAATGACAACAGCATGAACTTTAAGAGACTAATATAAGTTGTTTTAAGATAGAGCTATTATATATTTTACGCATTGGAAGAAATTGGTAAAGCTTGGTAAAAAGATGTATCTATTAACCGCTCTAAACTTCACATATTTAATTTTGGAACTGAAGAGAAACCAAAAAAGAACTGAAAAAATCACTTCAATTTTTCAACAATTGGTAATAAAATCTCCCATTTAGCTGCATCGAAAACCGCGCCTAAAAATGTGGAATCTTCAAACATAATTCTATTACCCAGTTCATCATACAAGCTAATCGATAATTTTCCTAGATTCTCAAGACGTTTTAGTACTTCTTTGGGTAAAATATTGTAAGCTAAAATACCTCTTAAAATTGCTCCATTTTCTCTTTTTTGAAGAAATGAGAAGATTACATCTGAGTTGCTGAAACTCCCTCTAATCCGTCTATAACTTGCGGCTGTTAATCCATTAGGACCAGGTTGAATAAGGAAAAATCCTCTAGTAGCTCTAGATTTTGATGGAAAACTATCGCCTTCATGAATTTTTTTCAGAAGATTGGATAATTCAGGATTATTGTCATAAACATCAAAACTAATGAGTCTGCAAATACCTCTGGCATCTTTGAAAATTCTCAAGAAATTGCTTTGATCAACTCGATAAAATTCTGAAGTCTGTTGTAGACCTATAATAAAATCTGCGATTAGATTTGCTTCTCGTCGGACAAAAGTAGCTAGTACTTCTTCTGAATCTTTGTTTTGGTTATTCTTGATGAGTTTTTCATCATCAACTAGTACATATGGAAGAGGATTCTTCTGAGATTTTCTTGAGAGACCATAGAGAAATGTCATAATTGAAAATTCGTCTATAATATTTATTTCAGCAATAGGCAAGTGTACAAACATAACGGGTTGTTTACCTGAAGAAAGGATATACAGAGCTATTTCTTCAAAAAGACCCAAAACAAACGCATTATTCTCTGGAAATAGAAAGACTAATGATTTGTTACTGATTAATTTATCAACATAAGAATTAATTCTTTCTTCATTTGCTTTATACCACTTCTTACCTTGAAAAAAAGTCATTTCTTCTTCGGAGAGAGAAGGAATTTCAATTGAAGGAAGTTTACTATAGATATCTGAATTTCCAGAAGGAGTTGTAATAACAAGTGAAGAGGGAAATTGATTATTGAATCTTTCCTTCATATTCTTAAGAATGTTTAACCCATAATTTTCACCAAAAACTAATCCAATTGTTGATTCTTTTATATCTCCTTCAATAAATAGAGTATCAGAAATTTCACATCCATTCAGATTTTTATCAGCTATAATATTCGAATGGTTAAATTTGTATAAGCCATTGAATAAAACAGGATATTCATCAGCCGACTTCTTCTTACCTTTACTAAAAATTGAACGAACCCATGACATTTTTGCTTCAAATGTATTTAGTTACAAGGATTTTTAAGACTTTTCAGCTAGCTACATGAAAAAGAGATTATTTCTCAGTTGATAATGTTTCTTCAACATTTAACAACTGAATTGTATGGGTTTTACCTGAGATTCCTACCATTGATCCAGCTACTAATACAACATTGTCTTTTGCATTAATGTACTTATCTTTATGAAGTTCCTTAATAACATTGAACACTAGCTCATCGTAGTTATTTTCATACTTATGAAAAATAGGTTTAACGCCCCAAAATAACCTTGTTACACGTTTGGTAAATTGATTATGAGAAACGGCATAAATAGGTAAATTTTCCCTATTTCTAGAAACCATACTTGCCGTATACCCAGTCTGAGTAAGAGCAATAATTGCCTTTACTGACATTCTCTTGGCCAATCTAACTGCAGAAATACCTATTTCATTGCCAATATTAACCTCAGTATCAACTACTAAAGGACGATCTAAATCTAGATTTTTCTCTGCTTCTAGAATAATGTCCTTCATTATTTTCATAACTAGGAGTGGATGTCTTCCTGTTGCTGTTTCAGCTGATAACATCAGAGCATCGGCCCCATCAAAAACTGCATGTGCAACATCACTTGCTTCAGCTCTAGTAGGAAGGGATTCTTTAGTCATGGATTCTAACATCTGTGTTGCAACAATAACTGGTTTAGCTAAACTCATACCTAGTTGGATTAATTGTTTTTGCAAGATAGGAACCCTAGCAGGACCTACTTCAATAGCTAAATCTCCTCGTGCAACCATCAAACCATTACTAAAGGAAGCGATTTCATTTATTGAATCTAGAGAATCCTGATGTTCGATTTTTGCAATGAGCTGAATGTCTTCTTTAGTTGTTGATTCAACAATTTCTTTTACTCTTTTAAGATCATCAACGCTTCGTACAAATGAGATAAATAGAAAATCAGTTCCCCAATCACATGCTTTTTCGATATCTACTATGTCTTTCTTAGTTGGTACTCTTATGGATAAGTCTGCATCTGGAATATTTACACCTTTTCTAGATGAAATTTCACCCCCATCTATCACCTTACAAACTATTTCATCATCTGTAATTGATTCAGCGTTCAATCTAACTAGACCATCGTTTATGAAAAGAGAAGTATTAACTTTTAGTTCCTTAGTTAATTTGGGATAATTGATTGGAATAAGATTATCTTTTCCAATTATGTCCCTAGTAGTAAGCTTAACAATTTCATCTCTTTTGAGAATTTTTACCTTCTCTAACATCCCTAATCTAATTTTAGGACCACTAATGTCAATACCTATTGCAAGATCATTGCATAGATCTCTGAGATTATTGAAGGTTTTTTCATGACTTTGATGATTTCCGTGGGAAAAATTCAATCTAGCTAAATCCATTCCACTGTCAATCATTTTTTTCAGAATATTCTCAGAACTTGATGAAGGACCTATTGTGCAAACTATTTTTGTTAATCTCAATATTATCAAGAAAACATGAAAGTTCTAGCATAAAATTCTTACTAACTCCCTAACTCTTTCGAAATGATTAAAAGCAAGCAGAGACTCTATGAAATTGTTATGGAATCAAATCCTCAAAAACCTACTTCATTTAAAGCAAAAACTGTTGTTCCTGAAGATATTGAAGTTCCAGCGTTTGATTTTGAAAATATGCTATTTGAACATTACAAAAAATATCCAAGAACAGCTGCAATAGTTGAAAATCCAATCTATCTTGAAGCACTAATGAATCCTTTCAAAAAATTCTATCTTGTACCTATTGCCTTGTTTAAGCTGAAATTAAATACAGTTTTATCTTTGAGATGGAAAGAATTCCTTAAACTTTGGGTTTATATTGGTTTAATGTTCATTCCAACACTATTGTTTGTTTTGTTGCCATTTCAGACTGCGGGGTGGAGATTATTAATTGATATAATATTCAATGTTGGAACACCAATTCTAATAGCAATTTTGCTATCACTGTTTTATCTAAAATATACACATGATGGTTTTCTGAGTTTAACGCTAGCTAAGAGAGTGGAATGGATAGAAAAACCTGTCAGAGAGTATTATACAAAATATTACGACAGAAGCTTACCAAAGAACCCTCTCATTATTCTTGCAGCTCTTGCAACAGGTATAGGGATACAAATTCCAATGTTAAAAATAGCTTTTGCAGGTTATCCCTTAGCAGCTGTTTTTGGAATTATCACTTGTATATTAAGTCCTTTCCTCTATTATATCTTCTTTGTTGCAGTTTATTACTTGTTCTTTAACACACGAATTTATTCTAAAATTCTTAAACCAATTAAACAGAAAAT
>JAGLOH010000129.1 GCA_023139025.1 Candidatus Heimdallarchaeota archaeon
CAACCTAAACAAGGTTTAATTGTTTTTTTATGCAGTATGATAGATTCTCCATGAAGACCCTGGTTATTAAGTTCCTCAGAAATTCGATTGTTGATTTCTTGAAGGAAGGAATCATTTTCATTCATTCCATTCAGAATTACATAATTCATAAACCATAATATCATTAATCTATATTTATATGTATACTAATTCTTCGTTAGTGATTTCCACACAAACTTAATATTCAACGAAATATAAGCTATATTTTGATACTTAGGTGACCAGTTTTGGCAGATATTCTAAATGAAATTAAGTTCTTGAAAAATCGTAAGAAATACAAAGAATCTTTAGACTTAGTTAATGAATTTCTAAAAGAGGAAGGTTTAGATCAGAAATCAAAATATGGTGCTATTAAGCTCAAAGTGAAAATTCTATTAGAAGCTGATCAATTTGAGGAATCTCTCGAAAGTTGTATCAATCTTCTAGAATATATTCGTCAAAACAAAGAAAACAGTCAAATTGCATATGTGCTACTCTTAAAATCTGAAATTTTGCTGCTTAAAAATTTCAATTCAACTAGGAACTATGATGATTATGATAAATCAATTAAAGAAGTAGAAGAATTTATTCAAAAAGAAATTGATGTTGATTCTTCTTCTCATAAAGAATTAACAGGTTATCTATATTATTTGAAAGGAGGTCACTTCTATTTTACTGATAACTATTCTAAATCTATAGAATACTTAGAATTGAGTTTAAAATTTAGAAAAAGCATTGGAAACTATGAAGAAATTTGTGAAACATGTAATGATTTGAGTGCAGCTTGTTTCTGGAATGGGGAAATAGATAAAGGAATAGAAAATGGAAATTATGGTCTAAAAATATTAGAAGAATATGATAATCCAGCAATAAGGGAGGGTATTTTGTTCATGTTATCAATGCTGAATACAGTTAAAGGAAATCATGAATTAGCTTTAAAACTCCGAAAAGAATGTTCAGATTTAGCAGAGGAACATAATTTTCTTTTCTCTTTCTTAGGAGCAGGGAAAATTACAGAATCTTGGCAACTTACTTATACTGGCAATTGGGAAAAAGCACTAAAACTAGCTACTGAAGGTTTGGAATATGTAAAAGAAGAAGGAAGCTTATGGTGGACTTTCTTTGGATATAATTTCCAAAGTATGATATATTATCAACAAGGACAATTGGATAAAGCACTAGAAAGTGCACATGAGAGTCTTGAAATCGCAAAAAGAATAAATATGGTTTCTTTGATGACAATGGCTTACAGAACTATAGCTTTTTCCTATCATAGAATTGGACAACTAGATAATGCACTAGAATATTATCTTAAAATCTTTGAATCTTATGAAATCTATAAAGGACCTTTTCATCATTCGCCAATTCTAGTTGGTATTATTGAAGTCTATACTGAAAAAAATAATCTTGAACAGGCAGAAAAATATTTTCAGATCTTCAAACAAATTGATGAACAAACAAATTTACCAATGATTAGGAATAGACGGAAAATGGCAGAAGCAGTTGTGCTGATGAAAAGCTCAAATCCTAGAGAAAGAGGAAAAGCAGAAGTGCTTTTAGAACAGTTGGGGGATGATAAGGAAATTGAGTTCTATATTAAAGTCAAAAGTTTATTTTATCTGTGTTCATCATTGTTTACAGAACTTCACCTCTCTGGAGATATCAAAATTATTGAGCAACTGAAGAAACATCTAAGTAAATTGTTATCTATTGCTGAATCGAAACAACTCTATTTGCTTCTAGTGGACATTTACATTTTACAGTCAAAGATAGCATCGGTTAAAATGGAAATTGATGAATCAAAAGACTTCCTAAAAAAAGCACAGAGTATAGCTGAAGAAAACAATTTAGATGAATCAGCAAAAAAAGCCTTCAATGAACAAGAATTACTTAAAAATCAGATTGATGCATGGAGAGAACTAGTAAGAAAGAAAGCACCTATCCAAGAAAGATTAAAAGAGATAAAAATTGAATCAACATTGAACTCCATGAAAAAGGAAATAACTTCTAGTCTACTTCTAGATAGTAAAAATGATCCTGTATCATCACAGAAATTATTTTCATTAAAAATCTAATTCACTTCTTCTTCCCATAAGGACAGACACTTACACAAATTCCACAAATTGTCTCTCCAACTCTCTTCTTTTGTATGTCTAGATATTCTTTGCACTTGTTAGCGTCGAGTAACTCCTTTCGCTCCATTCCAAAAGTCCAAAGTTTTCCTTTTATTGCTCCTACAGGACATGCTTGAACACAAGCATTGCAATCTTCGCATTCACTGGTTTTTTGAGGTTCATCTACGTCAAGAGGTGCATTTGTAAGAACTGTAGCAAACCTAACTCTCGGTCCGTTCTCATGGGAAACAAGTAGAGCACTTCTGCCAATCCAACCTAAACCACTCAGAATAGCAGCTGTTTTATGAGGGAATATCGCAGCAAGTTTCTTTTTGTGATATCTCTTAGAAGCAGGAATCGGTAAGGCAACAAAACCCTTCTCTCTGATTCTTTCAGATAAAAATTCAGCTAGATAATCAAGTTCAGAATTCTTATCTCTGTAATGCTGAGCATACTCCTTTGTTGGACCTTCTGATATGCTATCGATTATTTCATCAGAAAGCTCAACTCCTATGGAAACTGCTCTTGGATACTTTTTCAGCTCCTTTTGAGACAATCCAAAAGTTTTCTTCAGAAAGCTAGTATCTGCTATACCTGCAATAGCTGCTCCTCTAGTTTTCAAGCACTGTTTTATTTCTTCTGATGTAATGAGTTCAAGAATCATCCTATTAACCCAATAATTTAATTCGCAAATTATTTTGATTTAACTATTTTAAAAGCTCTTCGTGATTGGAACTAAATTCAGAACCAGTCACCTTTAGCCAATATATTATTAAAGAAGAGCAATATATTACTAAAAGACAAAGTGGTTTCTATGACCTTAATCAATGAAAAAGTCGTAATGGATTTTTATCTGAAACTAATTGATAAGGATGAAATTAAATTCTTAGTTGGAAAGGAAAAAGAGAAGGAAATAATCAAAGAGAAAATCTCTCTTTTAAAGAAGAGTGAAGAAATTCATGATAAAATACATAGTGCAAAAGAGTTATGGAAAGCTCTCTTTGAGGTTTCAATGGAATACATTGATTCCGATAAGCAAGGATATGATGATCTTTTCAAATACTTTGATGAGTTTGTGAAATTTGAAGAACTCATTTTTGCATCAGATTCCTTCTATAGAGATCATACCCTCCACTCTCTATGGGTTTATTTTCTAGGTGAATATCTACATAAAAAGCCTGAATTTAGCTTTCTTTTCCAAAATCTTAACAGACATTTAAAAGTTTCAGCATTCATAAATGAATACTATAAAGATTTAGAGGTACCAAACATCTTTGGAGAGCTTAATATTCTTCTTTCAAGAGTTACTGAAGTTTTAGAGTATGAAGACTCAGTGAGATGTGCAATAGCTTTAACACATGATTTAGGTTATCCCCTGAAAAAAATTTCCAAAATAAACAAATCAATTAAAAATGTTCTTCCATTTTTCTCAATCTCGAAATTTGGAGAATTTGATTTTCATTTTGAAAATGTTCAACAATTTTATATCGAAAATCTTCTAGAGATTCTTTCCCTAAACATTAGCTTTGTTATTGAAATCAGTGATTTTACTTTTGAAGAAAGACAAATTGTTCAGGAAATGATAGATAAGATAAATAAAGTTTCAACCTTTTTGTTCAATCTTCAAGAGCCCAGTGAAGAAGAGTTTCTTGAGCTGAGATTGCTTCTAAGCCAAGCGACTGAAAAGCAAGTAGATATTTTGAGAAGAATTTATACAATCAAAGGAGCTATGCAAAAGGATATGTCAGCAATATTGAGATATTCTAATGATTTTGAGCATTATACTCATGGGATAATGAGTGCATATCTTCTAATGAAGACACTTAAAGCTTTTTCAAATCTCCCAATTGTATATAGTAACCCTGATAATATCGAACTAGATAATCTGAATATAGCATCTGTAAATTCGAAAATGATCATTCTCAGGGCGATGACTGACCATACTAGTCAAGGTTTTCAGATAAGAGATTTTACAAAAAATTCTGAGGTTTTAATTTTATTTGATGAAATAGAAGAATTTTCAAGAATTTCTAGAGCTAATCAATATAGACAATATGTTAATGAATTCTGTAAAACTGATTTGAGCGTTAAAGATGGCGTCTTAAACATTGATTTCATTTTTGATGATGAGAACGTAGCAGATTTAGATCCAGAAATAACCTTCAAAGATAAGTGTGAAAGATTCACTTCAGTTTTTGATATAAGGAATTTAGCCGAACATATTAAAATCAGGTTTAGAAGTATAGGAAAACTGCCTAATAACAAAAATATATACGAATTGTTCATTGCCAAAGATCAAGTTAATATTAAAATCAATGGTGAAGAAAGAGACATTGGGGAATATCTCAAAACAAAAAATGTGTGAAGTTATAAATAGAACAGATAATCTTGGTAGTCGTTCTCTTAATTTATTCACTTATATAATGTAATAGAATAAAATAAAAAAATAAAAAAGAGTAGAAGTATTTGATTCTTTATTTCTCTAACAAGTAGAGTCAAAGGAATTTCACTTCAATCTAAAATCAATATCTTGGCTTTCTTTGTGCTTGATAACAGTCACGGCAGTAAACTGGACGTTCACCGTCGGGCTTGAATGGAACTTGAGTTTCTTTCTTGCATTTTGCGCAAACGGCATCGTGCATTTCTCTAGGTCTATCATCGTATCTTCTATAACCCATTTTTATTTCACTTTTGCTTTTTTATATAATAATTTTCACTCAATAAGAAGAACTGTTCATCTTTTTAGACCTGAGATTACTGTTTCTCTCTTAGATATTCAATCATTATACGAATCTACATGAATCATTTTGGTTTATAAAATTAATGGCTTGCACACTTTCTCTCTGTTCATTATTCTAGTATACTTGTATACAATAATATTTAGAGACAGCATGAAGAAATCATACAATGTTTTGGTTTTCATGTTATGCACGTGTTTATCAATTGTATGCTGAGTCAGCTCAACAACCTAAACTTGCGGACCAATCTCTTCCTTTTTCAAATCTTTTGGAAAGATCATTTTTGTAGGTAAAGAGAAGATTTTCACATTTATAGTTTCCATGATTTCTTCAATACTCAAATCCTCATCGCCATATATTCTCTGTTCCTTTTCCATTAAAATCAGTATTTCATCAATAAGTGGTCTCACTTTTTTCTTATATACTTCTTTTCTAAATGCAACACTGTGCATTATATTATCTGGTTGTTTGGTACCTTTATAGCTATGTTCTGTGAAAGATTCAGTTATATTGTCCAAATTCTGGCTGTATCTATATAATATAGAAGCAGCACTTTTTCCTGCAAAATTTGTTATACTCTTATAGAAATGAAGCGCTCTCTCGGGTTCCTTCTTTCTTAATTGATTGAAAACAGCTAGTTGATTTTGGTATACTTTAAGAAATTCTTTAGCAAGTTGATAATATCTTTCTTTCCAAACAACTCTTGTTTCTTCTATAACTCCAGCTTTTTGCAGTATTTGTAAATGATGGATTATTATAGAATTTACTTTACTTGTGAGCCTTATTAGATCCTTTGCTTTCAATTCTTTGAAGTAATAGAAGTAAGCCACAATTTGATTTCTTGTATCTTCTACTATTGCCTCAAACATGCTTATGGATTTTTCATAATCAGCTGTATCTTCTGAAGCCACTTTCATCATGTCGATGTATCGACAAACTTATATATATGTGTATCCATAATACTCATGTCGAAGTATCGACATTAAAAAATCTTACTACAAGAGGAAGATAAAATGGCAAGCAAAACAAATGAAATTAACTGTTTTGAAGAGAAGGATACTAATTGGTTTGATACCAAGGATCTGGAAAAATATAAAGGAAGACCAAAATGGTTGAAAAAATATAAACCTTTGATCTATAGTAGTCTTTCTTGTGGATTTCTCACTATGGCTGCATTAGAAATCTGGCAAGGATTGAGTTTACTCATGTTTCTAAGCTTTTTTGTGGCTACAATCCTTTCAATTGTAATAGATTCGAGAAGCAATTAAAAATCATGATTGCTCTTTTGAATACCTAAACTTACTCTTCTTTTCAGATATAATCTTCTTCCAAGAGTGATATTAGAAATCATACTTGGAATAAGTAACAAACCTCCAAAACCTACATAAGCTAGACAATTCATTGAATCACATATTATCTGAGGTCCAGTTAGAGATAGAATAATTATCGAAACAACAGTGATGCAACTACCAATAATTAGATATAATTTATATCTTGGTTCTTTTGGTGTTCTATTTGAAGAAGCTAGTTTTTTTGATC
>JAGLOH010000013.1 GCA_023139025.1 Candidatus Heimdallarchaeota archaeon
TGGATGTTTGCAGTTTCTGATCTATCTAATGGAATAGGGAGATTTGTTAAAAAATTCAGATTTGAAAGATTAGTAACAATGTCTTCCTATATTTCTAGCCAATTACTAATTGTTCTAGGTTTTATAATTTGGTTGAACGGAAGTCTCTGATTTCTTAAACTACCCTCATTTACTCATTAAAAGAATAAGTGTCGACCATCCAAAATTGTTAGCTCCTCCACCTTCTCCTGTTATCGGATTATAAAATTCTCTAAATCCCGATTTTTCGACTAATTCTCTTGTTTTTTGTGCAATCTCATCAGCTAGTGATTTTTCCTTATGTTTTTTCAGTCCTTTCCAGATGAAGAAGTTAGTATTGACCCAAGTAGGTCCTCTCCAGAGTAACTGAATGTTGTTAGGATTAAAGGAAAGCTCGGTCATAGAAACAGTTGGTACTGGATAAGCAGACCAATATTCTGTTCTATTTGTTAAATGGGTTATCAGACTATCTTTGATGTCCTTGGGAATATCTAACATTAGAGGTAGTAGAGACGCAATTGTATTAACATGAATCTGTTTATTTTCACTTGCATTCAAGTTCATATCAAAAAAAAGTTCCTCTTTTTCATTCCAAGAATTTTGTATCAAACTATCTAAAACAGCTTGTGATTTTTCCTTTAATTCTTTAGCAGCATCTTTAAGGTTATATTTGGATAGAACCTCACTAAAAGCTTCCATTCCAAACGCATATAGAGTGTTTGTTAAAACACATTTTACTCTAAAGGTAGATTCTTTTGCGATAATTTCTTGATTCCACTCATATTTTGCTGATTCTTTCAGGAGTGATCTCATACGTTTCCATTGATGAAATCGCATCAACCTCTTATTGGTTAATTCTAAATCAAATTTTGGGGATGAATCTAAACCGCTTTCCCAAGGATGAATGACGGAAATAAGATTCATTTTCTCAGGGTCTCTCACTTTAGCTAAGTAGTTATAATGGGAAAGAATACTTTCAATAATTTCTTTCTCGAATTCAGTGCCTTTTTCTACTAACCTCTGAATTGTGTACCCGATTAAAGGTGGTTGAATCAACTCGGAGTAAAGATCAGTGGGATATAGTCTATCAAAAATCCACCAATAAATATTCTTAATTTTCTTCCAAAAGATCATGTGAGGAATAAATTGTTTTTCATCCATCCCAAGTATTAAGCTGGTAATTTCTTTAATAGCTCTAGATTGTTCTCCTAATTCTGACCAAACTAAGCTATGAAGGCATGAGTCCCAAAACCACTGTTGATCATAAGTTCCAGGACTTGGGGCTGTATAGGTGATTTCGTGTATTAAACCCCTTCTAAATATCTGTTTTTGAATTGTGTTCTTAGATAAAAGAGCTCTAACTTGGTCCGCAAGCAAAATATTCACTGTATAGAAATTTCTTTTGAATATATGACTTTTTTTGAATAAAAGAAAAATAAAAAGAAAGTTAGTAGCTTCTTGCTACATAAACTGTTTCATGAGCTGGATTGCCACAAACTACACATTTTTCGAACTTGTGAGTTTCAGCATCAGCTCTCTTACCTCTTACTTGAGCTTTGACTTCTTTTTCAATAATTTCAGCGCATGGTTCGCCATCAAGATCAATTGAACAGAATCCAGTACAAGCAATTTTATTGTCACCAATAATTTTCTTAACTTCCTCGACTGTATTTGCTATTTCCACTTGTGATTCAAACTGAATGGAATATTTCTCCTTCAGCAGTTTAGTGAAATTTTCGGAGTAATTTTCTATATACTTATTCAAATCATCTTGCTTTACTCTTATCTTCTCTCCAGAAATCCTATTTACAGCTACAATTTGGTTATTTTCTATATCCTTAGGACCTATTTCAATCCTTAAAGGTACTCCTTTCAATTCCCATTCATTGAATTTTTCTCCCGGACTTACATAGTCTCTATCATCAAGTTTGATGTATGCATTATCAATAAGGTCATCGATAAGATGAGTTAATTCTCTGGCTTTTTCTAAAACCAGTTCTTTTGTATCAGCTCTATAAATAGGAATTATTACAATTTGAATAGGGGCTAAGTCCCATGGAAGTACTAAACCTTGATCATCTCCAAGTAAAGAGATCATTGCTCCATAAATTCTACTTATTGCAGGACCATAGCAAGTGATGTATCCATATTTCTCCTCATTGTTTTCATCCATAAATGTAACATTAAATGGTTTAGAGAAATTTTGTCCCAACAGATGTGTTGAAGGTAATTGTAATACTCTTCCTGAATCCATTAAAGCATCAGCTGCATATGTGTGAACCGCTCCAGCAAACTTATCCCATTCTGGTCTTTGGAAAAAGATGATTGGAATAGCAAATTCATCTTGAAGCATTTCATAAGTTGTTTCCATGTCTTCAATGACTTGTTGTCTTGCTTCTTCTTCTGTTGCAAAAACATCATGAGATTCAATCCAATGAAACTCTCTGGCTCGGAAGAAGGCTCTAGTGTCTCCACCTTCGAATCTGAAAACTTGTCCTGAGACATATCTCTTGAAAGGCAAGTCATTGTAACTCCTTATCCATAGCGAATACATTTGATAAAGGGCAGTTTCACTAGTTGGTCTTAAAGCCAATCTTTCTTCTAGTTTCTTTTCTCCACCGTGTGTAACCCAGAAAACTTGAGGTGAAAAGCCTTCAACGTGATCTGCTTCTAGTAAGAAGTTTCTTTCCGGTATTAAGGTAGGCATTATTAATGGCAGATGCTCCTTCTTTTCGAGACATTTTTCGTATTTATCATACATTCGTTTTATAGAGACAGAAGCCCAAGCTCTATAAGGAACAAGACCTTTAATGTTATAACGTATATCTGCTAGTTCTGCCTTTTGTATTAGTTCTGTGTACCATCTAGAAAAGTCCTCACTTTTCTTAACCGAAATACCTTTCATCTTTTCTTTTGACATAGTATCAAGTCACAGAAAGAAAAAGGCTTTATTAGTTTTTCAGTTGATGGAAAATTTGTGCAAAACGTATTTATTCATATGTTCATCTATTCTAGTATTCATTAATTCACTAACCCAAGCTTATGAATACACAAGAGATGGTATTGTATGGGTAACATGCCTTTCCATAACAAAGAATCAATTCAGTTGTTTATTCTCGAATCTTTAGAAGAAATGTCTAATCTCCATAAAGCATTAGATCATCCTACAAGACTAGAAATACTCGCTAGATTGCTAACTGAACATATGGAATTTAGTGATCTACAAGAAAAACTGCGAATAGCTAAGACTTCACTAGCTAACCACCTTACAACATTAGTTGATTGTGGTTTAGTTGAAAAAAGAGAAAGAGGTTTATACCAGATTTCTTTTGATGGAGAAGATATTCTTACAAGTTCAGCTAAAACTTTTCTAGAGATAAAAGTTAGAGAACAGGAAAAGCTTGAAACCCTGAGATTACGCTATGAAGCGTTAATCAATCAATACACAGTATTAGGTAGTGAAATAAAAATGGTTAAAGAAAATGATTTCAAAATAGTAAATTTACTGGAAATGAGAGTAGTGTCCTTTCAAGCAATGGGAGAATTTTTAGGAGATCCTGAACCTAAAGCAGGACAAAAATTGTATGAATGGGCAGAACCTAAAGGATTCTATGATAATCCTGACAAACACAGAGTATTTGGTTTCAATAATCCAGATCCAAAGTATGACAAAGAAAGCGGGAAGTTTATCGTTAACAAAGAAAATCCATATGGTTATGAATTTTGGATGACCATAGACGATGATTTCGATGTAGATAGCAATGTGACCGTAAAAATAGTTCCCGAAAGCTTATACATAACGAAGAGTTGTCTAGGTGTTAATGATTTAGGTAGAGTTTGGAAGGAATTAAGTGAATGGGTTAAGCAAAGTGATAAGTACAGATATGGTAAAAATCAATGCTTGGAAGAAAATACAAATCCAAAAATAAGTGATGGAAACAAAATCCCATTTGTCTTATATATTCCATTAGAAAAAAGTTAAGGGATGTTTCCCTTTTTTTTTTGAAAAACTATAAGATATCATCATCCATATAGCTTTCATCCTTAGTTGGTTTTGGAACTTTCGTAGGCCACCAGTTCCATTTCTCAGCAATTGACATGATTGCAGGAACGAGAATTGTTCTTATCACAAAGGTATCAATAAGAACTGCAAAGCAAAGTATAAACCCAAATTGATTCATCACTTGAAGTGAGCTCAGCATTAAGCCTGAGAATGCTATAGCCATGATAACTCCTGCAGCTGAAATTATACCACCAGTTTTGTGAACTCCTTTTAGTATTGATGCTTTATCAGAATATCCCTTTCTTCTGTATTCACTGATTCTGCTTAATAGGAAGATGTCATAATCCAAACCAAGTCCTAATACAACAGTGAAAGATAAAATAGGAACTATCCAATACAATGCATTTACACTGCCTAATATGCCTGGTGCAACCCAATCAAAAATATTCTTCTCAAAGATTAGAACAGCGAATCCAAAGATCCAACCCATGGTTAGCCCAATAGTTAAGATAAGTCGAAGTGGTATAAACACAGATTTGAACATGATTGCTATGAAAATATATACTACAATAACTATTGTAACCACCATTGCAGGAAATAATCTGAAAACTGTTTTCATTGCATCGACTTGTAGAACAGGTCTTCCTGCAAGAGATAATGTATATCCAGTACTGGTTTCAAATTCTTCCAAAATTGCTCTAGTACTATCAACCCACACTTCTTCTTCTGCTCCATATGGATCAAATGGTGTAACAATATCTATCAAAGTAGTTGAATTATCTGCAGTTGTATATTCTGACCATATTTGTGTGTACAGTTTTGCAAAATCATCTGACAATGGATTATTCAAATAGTAAAGAGCTACCATCCACGGTATTGAGAAATTTGATGCCCAACATATACTCGTAAAACTCTCCCCTGTGATTATTGTTCTACTAGTTAAATTGAGTATCAGATTTTGTATATTCACATAGAATTCAGAGTTGACGATTCCATTAGTTGTTCCTGTCTGTATAACAATGTAATGCCTATCTAGCTGTCCTGCTGGAAAACTTTGTTCCAATACATTATAGCTATCCCAAACTTCCGTGTTTCTTGGGAGTGCAAGTTTTAGATCCAAACTCAATTCAATGTTAGCTACTTGAAGTAGGATGGGTATTGCTGCAGCGACAATCAGAAGTATAATTAGTAGAGCACGTTTTTGTGAAAATTTTGTAATTTTAGTCCAGGTGCTCTTGTTTTGTTTTTCAAATGCTAGTTTTCTTTTCTCATCTTTTGTTTTTGGTTCAGTTTGTATTTTTTTATCACCATTAACCTTCTTCTTGAAAAATATGAACCGTTTTTCCATTTTCTTTTCAAATTTATTATTGGAGAAAAATTTCTTGAATGTAAGCAAGATAGCTGGTACTAAAGTTAAATTAGTTACTAATGTCATGAATACAGTTATGGCTGCTGATAAACCTAAAGTAGCTATAAGTGATACTGGAAAGAACCCCAATCCAATGAAACAAATTGTAAGTGTAATTCCAGAAACTAAAATGGTGTGACCAGCATGTTCAGTCATTGTTGAAACTGCGGTAACTACATCCTCTCCTTTATCTAATTCTTCTTTATAACGTGTTAGTAAGAATAAAGCATAGTCTATAGCTAAAGCAATTGTTAAGGACATGACAATGCTGGGTGCAAAGGAGATTATAGGAAGAACAAACGTTAAAGCATAAAGTATTGCAAAACTAACAAAAGTACTGATAAGTATTGCTAGAATTGGCATAATGATTAGTCTTAACCTTTTCAATACAAATGCAAGAACAACCAAAGCAATTGGAATAACAATTGCATCCATTCTAGCTAAATCTTCTGTAGCCGAGGCGAACATGTCTCTATAAACAATTGGCATTCCTGTTAGATATATTTCATATTTATTCTCGTCTGGAGCGTTGCTTTCTACATTTTCAATAAGAAAATCAACAAACCTCTTTTCTAAATCATCATCATCACTATTATACATTACAACAAACATTGTTGTGCGTTGGTCCACAGAAACAAACGTATTTGCCATATCATCCTGATTCAAAGCTTTGAAGAAATAATAACTAAGAAACATTTTAACATATTCCGTTTGTTCAAATTCATCAAAGGATGCATTAATTGTTTGACTAAAGCTTAAAATTTCTGGTGTTAAAACACTCTCATTTTCTACTGTTCTCAAGAGAATAATTATATTTGTATCATTTGCAAAATTCGGGAATTCTTGCACCAATACTGCCTGAGCTTGCATACTTTCTGCTGAATCAGGTGGTTCGAAAAATATCTCTGTCATATTAAAGAGCTTAGGACCAAAATAAAAACTGACCCCTAGTAAAATGATCCAGATGATTATTATGGCGATTTTCGATTTTTTTATGAAACCATTATATTTTTCTATAAACCTCTTTTTTTCTCTCTCATTCTTGTTGTCTTTGTCTGCCATTAAAGTTGTCACTACTGACAACTTATAGTAACGCTTATATAAACAATCACATGATACTCATCGAAGAATATGGTTTCATCTAGTTCTCGTTTGATGAAAGATCAAAGAAGAGAAACAATTAGGCAAGCTGCTTTAAAGAAAATGCTTGAGTATAGTATTGAATCAGTGAGTATTCGTTCGATAGCTAAAGAAGCTAAAATTTCTGAAACTTTGCTTTATCGCTATTATAAGGGTAAATATGCAATACTATATGATCTGTTTCTAACTGAATTCAGTCGCATTTCTGAAAAAGTTGAGGAATTAATAGACACAATGGTTGTAATGGTTACAGATCTAGAAGTTGCTTTGCCGACTATTGGTAAATTTCTTAAGAAGATCCTAGGGGAGAATCAAGATTTACTCTTGCTGGTAATCAGAGAGGAAGAGAAAATCAATACCTTTCTAGAAAAAGGTAGATCCAAGTTAAGAATAGCTGATTCTGAGAAACTCGAGATAATGATTCAGCAGTTTCTTAATCCAAAAACAGCTGCTGTTTTAACAGATTATTTTAAACGATGTAAGTCTGAAGGAAATCTTAAGAAAGAATTGGATCCTGAGGTTTGCTCGATGATGGTTGTAACTATTATTTGGCAGACAATTCTAAAGAATCCTTACAAATATCTTCATCCAAACATTAATGATCAATATTTTGAATATCTTCTTGATACTCAATTGAAGATTTTAATAGACGCAATGAAACCAAAGCAGTAATTTCCTTTCCTGTATTGAATTGAGACGTAGGTAAAGCGTACTCATTAATTCCTGTGTAATGCAAAAGTGCAAAAAGAAGCACACTCGCACAATTTCGCTTTTATGCGTGGAAACATACACACATAAGGTTTTTGTCGGTAAATTCAGAAGAATTCCCAAAACATATACAGATTACATTTTAAACCAACCAAAAGGCATATAATAGATTTCAATGTCTAGTATTAATTAGAATAAAAAGCATGGTGTCTTAACTGGAATCAAAGAAGTTTAAAATTGCTCTACTTGGTGAAGGGGCGGTCGGAAAGACGAGTTTAAGGAAAAATTTCTTAGGGGAAGGATTCGATCGCGATTATCAAATGACTTTAGGCGCAGATTTCGCTACCAAAGTATTGCATGTTGATGACTACGAAGTTACATTAATTATCTGGGATCTTGCTGGTCAACCTAGATTTTCAGTTGTTCGTGAAGGATTTTACAAAGGCGTTAGAGGTGCTCTTCTAGTCTTTGATTTAACTCGTCCCGATTCTTATGAACACCTTTCAGATTGGGTTAGAGAATTACTTAAGAATAATCAAAATAGAAAAGTTCCATTAGTTTTAATTGGGAATAAAAACGATTTACGTGGTTCATTATACAATACCATTCCTGCTGAATATGGAGAGAAATACGCAAAATCCCTCGCAAATTGGAGTGGATATAACATCCCTTACATTGAAACTTCTGCTAAATTTGGAGACAATGTTAATGATGCTTTTCAGATTTTAGTCAGCGAAATCATAAAAAGTACACAGACAGAAGCAATTCATCATTACTTGCGTGGAGAACTTTAATATTATTCTTTCCAAAAACTTTCTATCATTTTAGATAACTGATTTTTGTTGTTTATTAGCCTTATATCCTGCCATGCCTCAGGAAAGAGTTTTGTATAAGTATTAGTCGAATATCTGTCCCCAATTAGAAGAACAACTCCTTGATCCTTTTCTGTTCTAATAACTCTACCAGCTGCTTGCATCACCTTATTCATTCCAGGAAAAGTATAAGCAAACAAGAATCCCTTGCCATTTTTTGCATCAAAATAGTCTTTTATGAGATTTTGTTCTAGACTTACTTTAGGTAATCCAACTCCTACAATAACCGCACCAGACAATTTTTCACCAATGAGATCAATACCTTCTCCAAATATTCCTCCCATTACTGCAAATCCAATTAAAGGTGTCTTTCCAAAATTTGAATATTTTTCTAGAAATTCTTCTCTTTGCTGTTCTGTCATTCCTTGGGTTTGAACTATAATTTCAGCTTCTTCTTTAACTTCCTCGAACTCTGCCAAAACATTCTCTAAATACACATATGATGGGAAATAAATCAGATAATTTCCTATCTTAGGTTTAGTCACTCTAAGAATAAGATCTGCTATATCTTTGTAAGATTGTTCTCTATCAACATATCTAGTAGAGATGTGATCTTCTATCATTAGAGCTAAATTTTCCCTTGGAAAGGGTGATGGTAGCTGCATCTTAGTGCTTCCTTTATCCCCACCAAGAAGATAAGCAAAATAATCTAATGGAGTCAAAGTAGCAGAATAGAAAATTGCTGTATTTCCTCTATTAAGTGCCTTCTTTAACAATTTTGATGGATCTATGCAGTATAATTTAATCATCACATTGCTTCTATATTTTCTAAAGTATGTTACATAATAACTGTCATATTCTTCTGCTACACGTAGGAAATTTCTAACATCAAAAAACAACTCCAATAATTCCTCTCTAAAATCAGTAGGAATGTTCAACTCCAACCAATCTGAAGTTAAGTTTGAGAATTTTCTTAACATCTTGAGAAGTTCTTCATCTGGTAGTTCTTTTTGAACGATGTAAAAATGTTTTTTCTCCTCACATCTCTTTCTAATTTTAATCATATATTGGTTGATTTTATTCAGAATTTTGGAGATTTCAGGCATTTCCTCTTTAGTTGCTCTTCTTAGTTTCAGAATAGGTTTCTTCAGAAGTTCTGCTGAGAACATCTTTCTGGCTCTATCCACCAAATTATGAGCTTCATCAATTAAGAAAGTATAATCTCCTTTTTCTTCAGCAAAGAAACGTTTGAGAAAAACCCTTGGATCAAATGCATAATTATAATCACAGATTATACAATCAGACCAGAGAGCTAAATCTAAAGACAACTCAAAGGGACATACTTTGTGTTTCCTAGCATATTTTTCAATTATTAACTTTGTAAAAGCTTCTTCCTGAAAAATATCTTTGATAGCTGTATTTACTCTATTGAAGTGTCCTCTGGCATACTCACAGTAATTCGGGTCACACATGTCTTTTTCTTTAAAACAGATTTTTGCTTTAGCTGTGATTGAAACGGATTTCAGACTCAAACCTGCTTTTCTAAGTATATCCAATGTTTCTTCTGCTATAAATCTTGTAGTCGTCTTTGCAGTGAGATAGAAGATTTTTGAGTCAAAGCTAGTTCTAAGTAGTTTTATTGAAGGATAAACAGCTCCAATAGTTTTGCCTATTCCTGTAGGAGCTTGACATAGAAGCTTATTCTTTTCTGAAAGAACCTCTTCAACAATTTTAATCATCTTCTCTTGACCTTTTCGAAAGGATGGAAAAGGGAAAGATAGATTCTTAACACTCGAACTTCTCTTTTTCAGCCAATTAGACAAAGTAACTGCCCATTCTAAATATTGATCAATGATGTTTAAACAGAACTTCTCGAGTTCTTGGAGAGTGTACTTAATTGTAAATAATTTGATCTGTTTGGTATTGATTTGATAATATGTCAGTTGAACATTAATTTCTTCCATTTTGTGTTTTCTAGCATACAAAAACGCATAGAATTTTGCTTGAGCCCAATAGTTCTCATTTGATTCTTTTGATAAACCAATAAAATTCTGTGATGTGCTTTTAATTTCTTCAATGAAAGTCACTCCTTCTTTCTCAAAAACACCGTCAATGCGACCTCTGAGACTTATAATTGCATTTATTCTTACAATATCTTCAGCAATATGAACTTCTTTCTGGTAATCTTTCCCTCTTGAACCTTGTATCTTCTGATGTGCTTTAGTCCCTTCGACCAATCTAGACTGACTGAAGAATCCATATGAAATATCTCCTTTTCTGAGTACATATTCCACTAAATTCCTAATAGATGTCTGAATAATGGTCTTATCTTCCATTGCTAACTCTCACTTGTATAATTCTCACACAATTCTTCAGTTTTTCAGGTTATGTTAAGTATATGTTTTCGATATAAAAATAATTAAAGTATCTTCTTCATCACAATTGCAGATTCAGGACAGGCTTCAGAGTATTCATGTGTTTTCTTAATCCTTTCATCAACATTCGCTCTCGAAACTTCTTCAAAGCCAAATTTAAGGAAGAATTGGTTAGCAGAATCAGTTAAAAGGTAGAACTCTTTTATTTCTCTCTTCTTAGCATTTTCATTTATTTCTTTAATTAATTTGTGACCTATCCCCTTACCTTGATGTTTAGAATCCACAGCTACTGATCTTAAAAGACCTACTTCGTCATATTTTTCGAAACCAGCACATCCCACTATCTGTTTGTTTTCCAGCACAACTATAAAATTTTCAACATATTTGTCTGCATCTTCATATACTAAGCTTAACTTCTTTAAAAGGGATTTAATCTCATTAAGTTGATTTTTCGTTGCTACATTTACTTCAATTTCTTGCTTATGCATGAAACCACTATGTTTACTAAAACTTAGCTAACATAAATTTTTTTCTTTCTCTTTCTAGTAAAATTGTTATCTCTTGAGCATATTCTTATAATGAAATCTTACTTGACCTAAAATGGTCGTGCTATGATAATCGAAGAATATGATGCAAAATCTTTAGTTCGAACTGCAAGAACATCACTGTTTTCATGGGCTGAAGTCTATCTTAATCCATATCAGGGGTGTGAGCATGATTGCGTTTATTGTGATGGTAAAGCTGAAAGTTATTACATGCATGACGATTTTGGTCAAAGAATTAGAGTAAAGAAAAATGCTCCAGAGTTATTAGAGCTTTATTTTAGGAAACAAGGCTTTTTTCCAGTAAACCGAGAAAAAACATCTACACTAGTAGATTACTTCCCAAATTTAAGAGAATCTGTAGATTCTTCTAAAAAAAAGAAGTTTGTTCTATTCATCGGTGGTGGAGTATGTGATGTTTACCAACCAGTTGAAAAAGAAGTGAAAATGACTAGAAAGCTTCTGCAAATAGCTTATGATTATAAGATTCCTGTTTTCTTCCTCACCAAAAATACGCTAATTCTTCGTGATTTGGATCTATTAAAAAAAATCAATGAAGAAAGCTATGCTTGTGCATGCTTCACGATAACTTTAGCTGATGAGAAAAAACAGAAAATCTTTGAACCAAATGCTAGCACATCTCAAGAGCGATTCGAAGCTATCGAAAACCTAAGAGATGAAGGAATACATTCAGGGATTTATTTTTATCCTACGCTACCTTTTATAGGAGATACTGTTGAAAACATGAATTCAATCTATGAAACAGGTAAGGATGTGGGTGCAGAATTCATATACTGTTGGGGTTTAACTCTTAAACCTGGGAGAAATAAAAAGCAATTCATGAAAGCTCTCCAAAATCATTTCCCAGAATACTACCCTAAATATAAAGAACTTTATGGAAATGAAGATAAATATGGTAATCTTGATTCAACCAAGATCGAAGAACTGGGGTTTACATGGCCTGAGATTAGGGGATATAAACTTGGGTATGAATTAAAAATAGATTATACTTCAAAGAGATATGTTCCTGAAGGGAGAATTGAGACCAATCTAATGATTGCAGAGGTTCTTCATCGTTTAGCTTATCTGAAGAGTTTTTTTATTAAAAGCTCCAAGTACGAAACTAGACAACTCAATTTAGCTGCAAATTTCCTTAGTACCTTTTCAAAAGATATTTCCCTGATGAGTGAGGAAGAAAGAAAAAAACTGGATTTAGATAAAGTTATCACACCTTACATAGATGAATATCTTCAAGAAAAGAAGAGTAAAACACTAAGATTAATTGAAAAAGAAGCTTTCATGTCTGTTAGTAAGTTTCTTGAATTAAAAGAAACAAACTAGAATTTCAGTTCTGGAAAATTAAGATATTTTTTTCATTAATTCTCTAATAACCTTTATCATTTCTGCAGAATGTGTAGCTCGATTGGTACCCATATCTAAGTATTCAGCATTAGGGATCGCAGCAGTTATGTCTTTTGATCCTTTAATAGTATGCATTTTGTCAGTCTCCATTCCTATGATTACAACATAATTATCTTCAATTTGACGGTAGAGATCCCATACTTTAATTAAACTTAATCTTTTTGCAACTGCTTTCCATTTCTTTCGATCTGCCTCGTTTATTGTGCGAGTATATTTTGCCGCTTGAACTGGATCCTCGCTTCTGAATTTCTTGATCCACCATCTCCAGACAGGTTTAGTAAGATCAAAAATAATGGTGGGAAGAATATAATGTAAATATCTAAATGCAGGGGGCATATTAAGTTGATAATTAGGTCCAATGAGAACAGATAAAGCTGGCTTAATCTTCTTAGTACCCAAAAGATTTGCAATTATTAAAGTGCTGTAAGAAGAAGTAAGAGTAACTATTTTCTTCTGATCAATTTTAAGATATTCTATAATCTCTTGAACATCTAGAGCAAGTCTTTCTAAATTATTCTTAATCTTCCCTTCACCTGGGCGAAAAGAAAGTTTTTCCCTTGTTTCTATATATAAAATATCAAAATCCTTGATAGCTTCCATAAGGACTTCCTCCCAACCAGGAACAACTGTCCCCCAACCTGGAATGAATAGGAAAGTATATCCATTTGCTTCATCTTTATGAGCTTTAGTTGTCAAGATTTTAATTTCAGAACCATCTGAGACTTTAACGTACTGTTCTTTAGCAGTTTTTTCGAACTCTGAAATGAGTATGTTATTGAATACTTGCTCTTGTTGAGACATAACAAGAGAAAGCAAAAAGTTGTATTTTAAAGTCTTTACTTATGAATAGAATTACTTTACCTGTAGATTAAAATTAGGAGAAGTTTTCTTTGTTTTCTGTCCACCATTCTAGCCATTCCTTTCTAATTTTCTTTCTAGTTGGTATTGACATTGCTTTAACAAAACCATAAGTGCCGGATATTCCTCTTCCTAGCATTTTCCTGATGAGAACGACTTGACCAGTATGTCCAAGGTAGTGAAGAGCTATTCTTTGTATTCTTTTATTCAGGATTTCACCTGTTCCATTTGGATTTTCATTGTATGCTTCTATTGGAAATTCTCTTAGCATTCTAAAGAAAGTTTGAGAGATTTGAAGATACATATCAATTATTTCCTTGAAGGAATACTCATTTTGATCTTTCATCACTCTATTATTTGTATAAGTTTCAATAGTCCTATCCATTTGTCTTGCACAATGTCTTACTATTGTTTTGATTGAATTTATATCAGAGTGAGCTTTAACTTCTACATCTTCTGGTTTTAAACCTTGCAAATTTGCTAGAAAATTAATGTCCGCTATCTCTAGTAAATCAATACACACATCCTTAACATTTATTTCCTTTCTGGATGTCATAGGTGCTCTATCTCCTTTCTACTAATAAATCTGTTTGAAATCTATCTGTAAAGTTGAACAAAAAATCAATCAGTAAATTTGTGTTCATGGGGTCCTCTGAACCAACCCCTCAGAATCTTAGGTTTTAGTTTGAGAATTGTAAAATCAGGATCTTCTACACCTAATGGATAATAAATCTTCCAATTATCCATCCAGATTTTCTTTTTAAATTCCTTGTCTTCCAATACTTCAGCTTCCCCTTGTAACATGATACCTTTAACTTCATCTGGAATACTGAAATACAAAGCAATTCTTTTGTTATATAAGATGTGTTTCATCTTGACAGAAGAAGTGTTAGTAGATATATAGACAGTATAAGGATTATTATCATATTCTTCAATTACTTTAGCAGGGTGAGCAAATTTCTCTTTACATCGCAAATTAAACACAGCTCTTATGAAAGGAAAACCATTTTCATCAATCGTTGCTAAATATGCTGAGTATGGTCTTTCCATTAATTCCCCTAATACTTTTTTAGTTTCTTCTTTCATTTTATCCATCTTATTAGTAAGTAGTTTTCACTTTAAAAAGTCATTTAAGCAGAAGGAAGATGAAATAAGCTTATATCTTTTGAAATGTCTCTAGTTGTAGGTGAAATGTTTGCATATAACTAAGTTCAACTTTTCTTTTGTTGAGAGAAAAATACGAAAAAAAACATTTGGAATACTCACTACAATAAATTCAGATGGGACACCTCATGCAACAGGAATTTTGTATGGTGTTTCTAAACCTGATACTGGATTTGCTTTATACTTATTAACATCAAGGAACTATAGGAAAATAAGAAACATTCAGAGAAACCCGAAGGTATCTTTTATTATACCTTTCCCACATCATCACTTACGTTTTGTCCCTTCAGGTACGATTACAATGAATGGTTTAGCCAAATTAGTACCTGTGAATTCAGAGGATATAATTGAAATCTTTTCGGAGAAGAGAATTCTGAAAATGATAATTGCAGATATTGATTTTGAGAAAGATGAAGAATATGTTTTCATTAAAATCGAACCAGATCCAAAGATTTTATGTTATGGAGTTGGTTTTAATATCTGGAAGCTAAGAGGATCTCACACTGAAGGTGGATATTCTGTTACTATCCCTCCTGAAAGGTGAATATGAGAGAATAATTAGTTCAAAGATTGCAAGAAAAACTTGTCCAAACTGCAGTACTAAAATAGAAAAAATAAGTGTTGCAAGCACAAACAACTATATCTGTTTAAACTGTCAGATGTTTGAATAATCGCATTCTTAAGCTTGTTTTGGTTTATCATATCCCATTCTATCAATTATTGTATGCCAGTAAGAATAAATCCATTGTTTGTCTTTTAACGAAATGTTATACTTAGATCTTTTATAGTCTTTAACACATGTAAGATATTCTTCAATTTCAGGTAAGGCTTCTTCAAAACCTCCAAGATTAAGTTTATCATAAATCAGCTTTATGAAAGCTATAGGGTCAGCTATAAAATCTTCATACCTAATTTCAATTAGATTATGCTCTGGAATTAGTTTTTTATCTGTGTAATATTTCTCATAAATATCTCTATAAGAATTTAGAATAAACTTATCTAGATCTTGATGCTTTTTTTGTAATCTAAAGAGTATATCTGTTCTTTTATGCATTCGTTTTGTTGAAAAGAAAACCTCGTATGGGTCTCTATAAATATGAACAAATTTGGCGTTTGGATAAAGATCTATAAGAAGGTCAACCTTTGCTGTGTCAAATGGACTTTTCAGAATTAGTAGTTTGTTCCCTTTTTTCAGATAAAGTTTTTTGATAACATATTCTGTATAATATTTGATTTTGTTTATTTGATTCTGAGATAAGTCTTTAAATAAAGCATATCGACTGTAGAACTCAACATTCAAAGGAAAATAAGCTCCAAAGTATGGAGACAGTGAACACAGATTGGCAATTGCCCACTCATGTTCATGTGGTGAATCTACACCAATTTCAACATTATTTTGAGGTCTAGTTTCTGGTAAAAACAAACCAAATAACCATTTCATCAGTTTTTCAAAATACAGAAAATGATTGGAAAAGATTGACTCGAACATAGACATATAATTATGATTGGGATTTCGAATAAGTAATTCTTGG
>JAGLOH010000130.1 GCA_023139025.1 Candidatus Heimdallarchaeota archaeon
TGGCAAAAGCTTTATACTATGAATATCTTGGCATGGATGCTATTAAATTCAATAAGGCGCTAGAAGCAGCAAATTACTTGGGAAGATCAGGTGGTTTTTATCATCGCTTAGGCCTGATTGCGGAATACCAGAGAATTTTCCATCAACAAGCAAAAATTTTGAGAGTAATTGCTGGACAACTTATGAAAGAAAAACGTTTTGTTGAAGCTGCATCTCATTTTGAACAAGCTGCAATTGCTTACCAACGAATAGATATCAAAGCTGAAGAACTTGATTGCAAAGCAAAATCATATATCTCCCGTGCTGCAGCAGAAAAAAATATTTCCGGAAGGAAAGTTTTTCTTAAGAGAGCCGTTGAACTCATGGGAGAAAGAGGTTCAGATGAGCCGGTCATTAAAGCTCATCTAGCTTATTATAATGCTCTCTTTGTAGAAGACGAGAAACCTCAACTAGCTTTGAAACATTATTCTGAAGCCCTTCAAAATTATCAATTAGCTGGATCTCAAGGAAGAGTTGAAGAAGTTAAAGAGAAGATGACAAATCTTACAAAGAAATCTGCTTAATTGTTCCTTTGTATTCTTCTTAAGTTTTTAATCATTAGTCAACTCAAAAATATAATGTGTCATTTACGTTAGGTAATTAAAAGAAGGTTTAAAAGATAAAAAGAGAAAAAGTAACAACGATTATTCAGAGGCCGTTAAATTGGTAAAAATTCTACAAGCTCTTAAAATAACCTTATTCTATTTTGTTCCATTAACAATATCTATGGGAGCAATGCTTCTTTCGTTATCATTAGCAGATTTACGACAAGTGCCAGGAGGCATAGCCTACGCTGATGGACCACTACCGGTGTTTGCACTGTTAGGTATCTTCGTAGCTGCGGCAATTATATTCATATTCTTCCTTTTCAAGGGAATAGGTGACATAACAGAAGCAGCATTAATAGAATAAAATCAGATGATTAGAAGAAGAACAAGTTCTTCAATTTTTTTTATTTTCCTAGTGACTATTTGATTCTCATAAAAGGTTTTAAGTGTTTAATATTACCAACCTCAAGCACGAAAATGATATATCTATCAAAATAAACTGTTAACCTATAGTAGTATAAGAGTTGGGAACAATGATTCATGTTTCAGCTAAGAAAAAAAAATCGGTTGCTTCAGTTGAAGATTTGTTTATTAATGAGCCAATACACACACGAATCTTGAGTTTCTCAACACTAGTAAAAATCGCTTTTTTAGTTGTTTTAGCTGTTCTCGCTTATTTTCTAGTTAACATTGTTGTTCAATATGAATCCTCTATTTATTTTCCAATTCTTATAATTCTCATAATTACAATATTTTTCATTTTTTGGGTAACTTGCCTTTATTTATTATTTAGTATAACAAGTACTCAACTTGAAACAAAATTATTCAAAAAACTCTTTTCTCTTCTCTTGGTGATGGGGGTTCTTTCAGCTTATTTTGCAGTGGTCATAGAAAATAAGTCTTTTACTTTGGTATCCATTATTTCTGGATTTTTCTCGTCGATAGGTTCATTTCCTGAAGTGTATCGTATCGTACATTATATTTTCTACGTATTTATTATCCCCATTGTTGAAGAAATAGCAAAGATTTTCCCCATTATTATCTTGCTAGGAAACTATGTAAGATTAAATCTCAACGCTAAACGATCGATTCATACAAAGCTTGCTCCCTCTTTCAGAATTATTGTTATAATAGGTGGTTTTTTTGGAGCATGGTTTGATTTGTTTGAACAGTTCCTGTCCTTCTCAATTTTGAGCAATCCTCCAACAGGATATTTCGCTTCAGCATTAAATAATCAAGAAATAATAGATATACTAATTAATACGAGAACTGTATTTCCCTTACATTCTGTCACTTCTATGTTACTTGCATTCGGAGTAGGTTTTCTCTTCATATCAAGAAAAAACAAGAAGAAATTAGCTTCAAGAATAATTTTTATTCTGTTTCTGTTAATTTCTGTTGGTTTTCATGCATACTGGAATTATAATTTCCAAGTTTTTAGCGAGAAATTCATTATTTCCCAACTTCAACTAATGGGTTATGTTTCCTACGGTATTTTTGGTTTATTTGCGATTTGGATTTTATTTAATGTTCCGAAAATTTGTCCTAGTTGTCATAGTGAACATAGAATCAAAGATTGTGAACAATATGAGAGGAAAAACACGATGTATGAGAAGAAAATTAAGAAGAAGAAGAGTGTTAAGAGACTTATTGACGAATCAACAAGAATGATGCTTTGTCCTGAATGTCAGTATCCTCTTTACAATGGACAGTTTTGTGGTAATTGTTGGTCTTTTCCTAAACTTCAATGCGAAAACTGCAACCAAGTTGTTCCAGCTTTTAGCAGAAATTGTTGGGCATGTGGTTCAGATGTTCCAACATTGCATGAAAAAATGGGCTCTTCATCACCACCTCTTTACATGCATTTTTCTGTTGGTTTTACTAGGATTTTAGGAGTTGGTATAATTATTATTTTTGCTTTTGTTTTTAGTACAATTGAAAATTCCTTGCATTTCTTGGGGAATACTATATTTCTCCTGAGTGTTATAATTGCTCTAGGTGTTAGCATTGCTTGGTACAGATCTTCAAAAAACAGAGTTAAATCAATTTTAGCTTCTATTAACATCACAGCCATTGTTGCATTTTCTCTTCTAATAACAACCCTGTACTTGTCAATATTTGCCGTTTTTTTGATAATATCTATCTATCAAATCTTCTTTGGATTGATTGGTATTAGTTTGATACTATTACTTGATGTTCTGTTCATAAGGTTCATCATAAAAGCTGCAAGGGGGACGAATCTTATAGTAATTTAGGTGATAATATGGAAAGACGAGATGCTTCTTACAACCCTCCCCCACCAAAAACAGGAAAAAAGGGACCTGCTCCTTTTAAGCTTGATTTCAAATATTTTCTCTATAAGCTATTCTTTCCTTCCTTAAAGAATAGGGGAAAACGGGAGTATCTAGGAGTTTTGATTAGAAGAACCTCAACATATCTTGCTATCACTTATGCTATATCAATTACTCTCAGCTTGATATTGTATTATTTAGATGATTTTTCATTATTCTATGGACTTATTTGGAGTCCTGAAGAAATTCTTTATCTCCCATTTCTATCCGCTTTCATTTCACAAAACATAGATTCTCTGATTACCAATTATGTGCTCACTATCTTTTTGCCATTCTTTTTAGCTGGGTTCATTTGTGCACTTTTTTGGGGAGAAGAAGCGCGTGATTTGGTTCTTAGTTCTGCACTAATAACATTTTTACTGTTTGTTACACTACATCTTTCGCAAGTGATTTTATTCAGTTCTTTAGCAGCTAGTATCTCGGGAGTCTTTGCAGGTTTTTGGTATCTAGGCTTCATTTTTGTATTTTCGGTATCTTTCTTAATTATTGGTTCTCTAGGGGGGGCAATAGGTGTTCGATTTGGTAAATTATTTATAAATATGTTTCTCCCTAAGAAAGGAGCGAAAATAACTTATTCTAACCTAATACAACCAAAAATGCCTCTGTCAGTAAAAACAGTTTTTGATCTGGATAAACCTCCTAAATCTGACGATAGACAATACCACGCATTATCTATGGTTTATATGAATCGAAAAGTAGAGACCTTATTAAAATCTACAGAGAAGAAACATTGCAAGTATTTTGCTGAAGGCAAATGTGCATATCTGGGTTATGTTACAGCAGAACACAAGTATCAGATCTGCTTGACTGATTACTGGCCATTATGTAGGATATATGCATTCTTAAGTGAGAGTAAGTTAGTTATTGACGATTCCATGGAAGGTGAAAACAATGTCTAGAAACATTAGTAAGTACTTTAATCTTAGAATTCTACTTCTAGTAGTTTGTTTAATTGTTTTCATCCTATTAAATAGTTCTCAAGAAAGCTATGAAAGTATTAACGATATTCCAGTTAGTACGCTTACTACAACGAATATTGGGGATTTCAACACAACGTCAGATCCTTTATCAACCACTTCTGGACCAACTTACCCAACCGCTACTCCTCCCACTCCTTCAAATGGTGGAATCACGCAAACTGAAAAACCTAGTATTTCTTCGCGCATACTTCCTATAGGAATAGGAGTTGCAATTTTAATATTAGTTTTCATGCTATACATTCGAAAAAGGAAAGAAGTGAGTGTAACAGGTGCAAGTTCAGTACAAATCAAATCCACAATTTCTACAAGAAGACAAAAATTCAGTACACAGATTGTTACCTTAGTTGATGTTTTAGAAGATTATTTGAAAAAAGGAAATTTTGCTGAGGGCATAATCTTTGGATATCATCAATTGGATAAGAATATGAAATTGGTTCTTGGAATTAAGAGAGAAACTTACCTTACACCAAAAGAATTCTCCTTATCTCTAGATTTACCTGAAATCCTCCCCCATTTCAAATGGATAATAGATATCTTCTATGTGGCACGATATAGGATTTCTCAAATGACCTATGATGATCTTGAACGGTTTATACTGGAATTGAAAACTATCAAAGATTTGAGTGGTAAGGAAATCGATATTCAGATATCTCAAATAAAACAACTAGGTGAGGTAGAATGAAGTTTTCAAAGGCTTTCTTTTCCAATAAATATTCACCATTCTTTAAAATGGTTATTCAAACTCTACTGATATTTGTTATAGTTACAATCCCCTTAAGCATCAATATTAATAGTTCTCCTCCCCCTTATACAATATATGACACTACACCAAGTGGAATGTCTATTTTTAATTCACTTCTTCAGGAAAGAGGATTTAATACCACTAGGACTATCTTGTCAACCGAACCAGTAAAGACACTACTTGATTCCTCAATTCTTGTAATTGCTGGAGGGGCCAAAAACTATAGATCTGCAGAAAAAATTGTTATAGATTCGTTTATTGGGCGAGGGGGAACACTTCTTCTTCTTGTGGGGTCAGGATCTTCCTATGATCTTGCAAGATATTTGGGTTTGGGATTATCTGCTTCTATGTTATTAGAAACAGAAAATTACTACCCCACTCCAGAATTTATTTTTGCACATTCACCTGCAACTGTTAATGGAACATTGTGTTTTGCTCAAGCGAAAGCAATTCTCTATGTTTCAACAAGCTCACAACAAACTGAAGTTCAATCAATTGCAACTGAGCCAACAACTTTTATCGACAAAAATGGAGACAAGATGTGGAATCAAATCTCAGAAAGTACTAGAAGCTACAAGGTAGCTGTAGCGATAAGTAGAGGTTCTGGAGTAATAATAGCAATTTCTGCAGTAAGTTTCCTTTCTAATGATTTGTACACTGCGGGATTCGATAATATTAATCTAGCAATAAATCTTATAGGAGCATACTCCGGGGGTTCAGAATCTTTAGTTTGTTTTGAAGAAAGCCATAAAAGGTGGCCCTTCGCTTCTACAGAGGGTATAGTTAACCAAACATATGGAGCTGTGATTTTGTTGTCAAAAACTCGATATTTCATCTTTGTAGCAGTTCTTTTATTGTTGATTTTTTATTATTTAACTCCAAGAATTAGAGACGTATATAAAACAAAGGAATCCTATAAGAAATTTATCTCAAAAAAAATCTGGAGTAGACGGAGAGAGCTATTTGATACCTTTGGATCCCCCATTAATCCAACAGTTGAGGAAAAAGTTCTTTCCTATTTATATTTTCAACATGAACTTTATCCAAGTAGGGGTTATAATTATTTTATTCTAGAGAAGATGAAATTTGTTCCTTCTCATCTATTCGAAGAGGAAGAGAGAGAGCTTTATGAGCTCGCACTAACAAAAAAATTAGATCACGATACATTCCTATTTCTGTTTAAGAAGTTGGAAACCATACAAAAAAGAAGGCGATATGAATGACACAAATACAAGAAACGAAAGAAATTTTCAGTAAAATTATGGGCGAAATGAAAAAGAGGATTGTTGGAAATGAAAATGTCATTGAACTTATGTTTGCTTCACTACTAAGTGGAGGAAATGTTCTTCTAGAAGGTGTACCAGGAATAGCTAAAACTTTGATGGCAAGCACTCTAGCAGAAGTAATGAAAGTAGGATTTAAACGAATTCAATTCACAAGCGATTTGATGCCTGCGGATATTACTGGTGGAAATATATATGAAAGAGAAACAAGTTCGTTCAATTTCATTGAAGGACCAGTTTTTACCAATATTCTTCTAACTGATGAAATAAATAGAAGTCCTCCAAAGACACAATCAGCTCTTTTAGAATCCATGCAAGAAAGGCAAGTAACATCTGATGGGGTTACACGAAAACTAAGTGATCCGTTCATTGTTTTAGCAACTCAAAACCCTATCGAACAATCAGGAGTTTATCCACTTCCAGAGGCTCAGCTCGATCGTTTTATGATGAGAATTATGA